>JBEVNF010000418.1:0-5670 GCA_040508255.1 Flavitalea sp. | reverse complement strand
CACGATGAGGAAGAATTGTAATACCTCATTGTAGACAGCACTTGTAAGTCCGCCAAGAAAAGTATACACCATTACGATGCCTGCTGCTGCCCAGATAGAAAGATCAAAGTCCCAGTGAAGTATGACTTCCAGCAATTTTGCGAGTGCATACAAAGAGATACCCGATGAGAACACTGTCATTACTGCAAAAGAGATTGCATTCAGACCTCTTGTTTTTTCATCAAACCTTAGCTTAAGATATTCGGGAACGCTTCGTGCGCGGCTGCCATAATAGAAAGGCATCATGAATACACCGAGAAAAACCATTGCGAATATGGCCCCTACCCAATAAAAATGCACAGTCATTATACCATACTTCGCACCGGAAGCAACCATCCCCAATACTTCCTGCGCACCAAGGTTTGCGGAAATAAATGCGAGACTTGTTATCCAGAGGGGAATATTTCTTGAACTCGAAAGGAAGTCATTACTCGAGCGGATCTTCTTCTTGATTATAAAACCAACACCAATAACAAAAAGGAAGTAAACAATGATAATAAGATAATCGGCGATCTCTAATTTCATGGCAATCGTTAAAATAAAAGTTAGTTATGGCAACCATCACAAATTGTTCAGGCGAACGGTCATTCTGATGGATTCACAATATATCGGTTTCGTTCAAGAAACAGCAATTGTTAGCCGGAAAAGACCGGATCGCCCGGGATACCGGCTTTTTGCACTTTCAGCCGGTTTTTGTAAATTGTAAGATCAAACTAATTATAAACGATCCGCTATGTCATTAAAAAACGACTCTTTCACTCCTGAAGAAATCAATCCATTACGCAGCCTCGATGAGTGGGAAGACGCAGTACTTGAGCGTTATCCGGAGCCAGATACTATCGCAAAAGACAAATCAAAAGATGAATATCGTAATTACGAAGAACCAGGCAGAGACACTGTACGTGAGTTCTATCGTTTAAATCACACTTATCAGACACATGATTTTGTGCTGGAGAAAAAAGCAGATTATCTTAGGTTCGATAAGAAAGAGCTCTCTGTATGGGATGCTTTTGATTTTTTAAATCAACTGGTTGATGATTCAGATCCTGATACCGACCTGGATCAGTTCCAGCACCTGTTACAGACATCTGAGGCGATCCGTGCAGATGGACATCCTGACTGGATGGTGCTTACAGGATTGATGCATGACATGGGCAAAACACTTTGCCTGTTTGGTGAACCACAGTGGGCGGTAGTTGGAGATACTTTCCCGACCGGCTGTGCTTATTCAGATAAGATCGTCTATCCTGAATACTTTAAGAACAATCCTGATTATAATGATTCCAGGTTCAATACTAAACTTGGTGTGTATGAAGAAGGATGTGGTTTACGCAACGTTCATATGTCATGGGGACATGATGAATATGTATATCATATGATGAAGGATTATCTGCCTGAATCAGGTTTGTATATGCTTCGCTATCATTCGTTTTATTCATGGCACCGTGAAGGTGAGTACAGCTACCTGCTGGATGATCATGATCGTGAAATGCTGAAATGGGTGAAACTTTTCAACCCGTATGATCTTTATTCCAAGAACCCGACACCACCGGTCTGGGATGAGATCAAGCCTTACTACCAGCAACTTATCGCTAAATATTTGCCGAAGACGCTGAAATTCTAAGCTGAATAAATCTGATTAAGCCCCGCTCGCCGGGGTTTAATTTTGAAAAAAATAATAAATGTTAGAAATACATTTATTATTTTCAAAGCTCCAAATACAGCTACTTCATTTAAAAACTAACGATGAAACGATTACTTGCCGCCTCCCTGATCTTCGCGTCAGCAACCAGTTTTGCGCAAACGACGAAGGTCTCAATCAATGGTTTTGAACCAGTTACGAAAATCAGCAAACATATTTACGGACATTTTTCCGAACACCTTGGCCGATGCATCTATGATGGATTCTGGGTGGGTGACAGTGTGAACGTTCCAAAAAAGGACAGGATCAGACTGGATGTGGTCGATGCACTGAAAAAGATCAACATTCCCAACCTCCGCTGGCCCGGTGGCTGCTTTGCAGATGAATACCACTGGCGCGATGGTATCGGCCCAAGGAACCAGCGTCCGAAAATGGTAAATACCAACTGGGGTGGCGTAACAGAAGACAATAGTTTTGGTACACATGAGTTCCTTGATCTCTGTTCACTTCTCGGTACTGAACCTTATATCGCCGGCAATGTGGGAAGTGGTACCGTAGAAGAAATGAGCAAATGGATCGAGTACCTCAACTTCAGTGGTGAAAGTCCTATGAGTAAACTCCGTAAAGAAAACGGTCATGCTGAGCCATGGAACGTGGCCTTCTGGGGAGTCGGAAACGAGAACTGGGGATGTGGTGGAAATATGACTGCCGAGTTTTATGCTGATCAGTATAAAAGATATGCGTCTTATGCAAAAAACTACCCGGGTGCTTCTTTAAAGAAGATCGCCGGCGGTCCGAACGTTGATGATTACAACTGGACCGAAACCCTCATGCGCAAAGTGCCTGCACATATGATGTGGGGTATTTCCTTACATTATTATACTGTTCCAAAGACCTGGGGTGATAAAGGTTCGGCAACTATGTTTGACGAAAAAGAATACTTCGGTACAATGAAACAGACTCTTAAAATGGATGAACTTGTTTCAAGACATTCAACAATTATGGATAAGTATGATCCCGCTAAAAAAGTGGCTTTAGTAGTTGATGAGTGGGGGATCTGGACCAACGTTGAACCAGGAACCAATCCAGGCTTTCTGTATCAGCAGAACAGTTTAAGAGATGCGTTGATCGCCGGAACAAATCTGAATATTTTCAACAATCATAGTGATCGTGTACGCATGGCAAATCTTGCGCAAACGGTGAATGTTCTTCAGTCGCTGATCCTTACAAAAGGTAATGCGATGCTGCTTACTCCAACCTATTATGTGTTTGAGTTATACAAACAACATATGGATGCAAAGCTGCTCCCGGTAAGCTTTACAAGCCCTGACTATATTTTGGGTGATCAGAAGATACCGGCAGTAAATATTTCAGCATCGCAGGATTCAACCGGTGCCGTTCATATCACACTTGTGAATCTTGATCCTTCAAAAAAACAACAGATCAGAACTGCTTTGCAGGGTTTACAATTCAAAACAGTTAAAGGACGCGTCGTTACTTCCGGTAAGATCACTGATATAAATACTTTTGAGTCTCCTTTAAAGATAAAAGCAGCAGATTTCGCAGGAGCGAAAAAAGATGGTAATGATCTGGTGGTTGATCTGCCTGCGATGAGTGTGGTAGCATTGGAATTAAAGAATTGATCAGCGTACAGTTTGTAAACAGAATACACATGAAATTTTTTGGTGCTTTATTAATGTTTGTTTCGTTGGGTGCCGGAGCACAAACGATAAATCTGAAGGTGAAACTAAATCAACCTGGACCAGCCATCAGCAAAACGATGTGGGGGTTGTTCTTTGAAGATATCAATCTTGGTGCTGACGGTGGGGTATATGCTGAGCTCGTAAAAAACAGGTCGTTCGAATTTGACATGCCGATGATGGGCTGGGATGATGTTCCAAAAGACAGCAGCAATGCAACTGCTCTTGTTATCAACCAGGGATCTGCGTCTCCGGCCAATCCAAGATATCTTCATATCGATCTTAGGCAGGGGCGTGGTTATTTCCTGCTTTCAAATGAAGGTTTCAGGGGAATGGGTTTTAAGAAAGATGAAAAATACAACCTGACCTTACAGGCAAGGTTAACCGAAAATCTTTCAAAACCTGTTGAGCTTGAACTTGTGGATGAGAAGGGTGTGAAGATCGGTAGTGGAAATGTCACCATCGACAGCAAAGAATGGAAGAAATATGAGGTTAGCATTACCGCAGGTCAAACCGTTCCAAAGGGCAGGCTGAATCTGCGTTTTGCGGGAACCGGTGCCGTTGATGTCGACATGATATCTATGTTTCCCGCTACCACCTGGAAGAACAGACCAGGTGGGTTAAGAAATGATCTCGTACAAATGCTTGCAGATATTAAACCTGGTTTCTTGAGATTTCCCGGGGGATGTATTGTAGAAGGAAAGGTGCTTGACAACCGGTATCAATGGAAAAAAACGGTTGGGAATATCGAGGAAAGAGAAACACTGATCAATCGCTGGAACACTGAATTTTCTCATCGTTCAACTCCTGATTATTTCCAGAGTTTTGGTCTTGGTTTTTATGAATATTTTCTGCTGGCGGAAGACATTGGTGCAGAACCTTTACCAATCCTTAACTGCGGCATGGCCTGCCAGTTCAACAGTGCGGAAGTCGTTCCTTTGGGTGAGCTTGATCCATATATCCAGGATGCGCTCGACCTGATCGAATTCGCTAACGGCTCCGAACAAACGAAATGGGGTAAGCTTCGTGCAACAATGGGACATCCGGCACCATTCAATCTTAAATTGCTCGGGGTTGGTAATGAGCAATGGGGTGAACAATACATCGAAAGATTTACCCTCTTCGCAAAAGCATTGAAAGCAAAACATCCTGAAGTGCAACTGATCAGCAGTGCAGGTCCATACTCTGACGGGCCGATGTTTAATTATCTCAATGATACCCTGCGCAGCATGAAGGTTGACCTGATCGATGAACATTATTATCGTCCCCCATCATGGTTCCTGAAAAATGCAAGACGCTACGATAAGTATGATCGCAACGGTCCGAAAGTATTTGCAGGTGAGTATGCTGCGCATGTTAAGAATGCTGGCTCAGATGAAAAGCTGAACACCTGGCAGGCTGCGATTGCTGAAGCCGCGTTCATGACCGGGCTGGAACGTAATGCTGATATTGTCCAGATGGCATCCTATGCTCCTTTGTTTGCTCATGCGGAAGGATGGCAGTGGACGCCGGATCTTATCTGGTTCAATAACCTGCAATCTTATGGCACACCTAATTATTATGTACAAAAGATGTATGGTAATAATAAAGGCTCGCGTGTTGTACCATTGTTGATGAACAATGAATCACTCGCAGGCCAGGACAGTATTTATGCCACTGCCTGTATCGATGATAATTCAAAAGAACTTATTATCAAGATCGTGAACACTGCTCCTGCTTCAAAGAAGATCAATATTTCGCTCGAAGGAAAGGGTAAACTATTGCAGAAGCTTGTTTCAACTCAACTTCAGAGTGCTGACCAGGCGCAGCTAAACACATTTACTGATCCGAACGCACTTGTGCCGAAGGAGACTACAAAGGCGTTGAAAGGGCAGGCTATTGCAGAAGAAATTCCGGGTTATTCATTTACCATCTTCAGGATAGGAATGAAATGATTTTAAAAACTAAGTGAATGATAAGATCCGTTTTTCTTTTATGTTTTTGCGCATTCTCTGCAACCGTGATTGCGCAAAAGTCAGACTCGGCCTATGTTTTCGCATATTTCAAAAATAACGGTGAGGATGGCCTTCATCTTGCAATAAGTGAAGATGGATTTACTTATAAGGCTTTAAAGGGAGATAGTTCTTTTCTTACTCCTGAAGTGAGCAAAGATAAACTGATGCGTGACCCTTGTATTATCCGCGGAGCTGATGGTGTTTATCATATGGTATGGACCGTTAGCTGGAATGATAAAGGAATCGGTTATGCGAGTTCAAAAGATCTTAAAAGCCGGAGTAAACAACAGTTTAT
>JBEVNF010000392.1:0-9762 GCA_040508255.1 Flavitalea sp. | reverse complement strand
CGTTTGATAAGGAAGAAGCAAAAACTCCGGTAGCAAATACAACCGGAAAAGTGTTGATGCCATTGATCATTCCAACGGCGGAAAACCAGGCGGAAACAGTAAAGCTTAAACAGGAAGTGGAGGCTTTGGTGCCGGATCAGCCTGCAGGTTTTACGATGCATCAGCCTGCAATTCAGACTGAGCCAGTAATTGAGAAGACTGAAATTATTAGTCAGCAGTTTACCGGCGTTGGTGCGCAGCCGGAAATGGTTGGATATACTGCACAGACGTCACAACCGCAACCACAGGCACAGCAAACATATGTTCAGCAGCCGCATATCCAGCAGCCGCATGTTCAACAGCCACAGGCAGCAACTACTCCTGCGGTACCATCGGCGGGATCAGCTTATATCAGGCAGCCCCAGCCACCGGCAACAGTTTATCACAAACTTGAAATGCCGGAGGAACAACCAGTTGAACCTGTAGCACCTGTTAACCAGCATGCACAAACGAAGCCATTGGTTTTGTTTACGCTGGATGATGAGCGTAAAAACAATGTGGAAAAAAACAGGCCGGAAGCAAAGCCGGAATGGATACATTCGCAATCATCTGCCCAGGCAGGCAATATCTCTGGTGCTGCAGCTTCCGGAGGTTACCTGTCGAAGCCATCCAATATCTATGCAGAGTCCAAAGCAGAAACATCCACTCCTGAAAATCAACCAACAAGGGAAATTCCTAAAGAACCAGTAAGGCAGCCGATCAGGGAAGAAGATCCTTCTGCTGAGGAAATGCAACTGGTGATCAAAAGTAATGTTCCGGCGGCGGAAGAGCCTGGGGCCTACCAAACTCCCAACCATGTTATGAATACTACTCCGGCTGAGGAGCCTGCGATGCAGGACGAAGTGGGGGAACAAAAAAGACGTGCAGCGGAGAGAATACAGAAATTACGTAATCTGTCATTCAACATCAATGCTGTAGATCCTAACAATGAGTTTGAAACTGTGCCGGCTTATATCCGCCGTAATCTCGAACTGTATAACACCATTAACAACGTAGAAAATTTCTACAGTAATTATGAAGTAAAATCGGATGAGAACAATAAAACCCAAATCTCAACGATTAATACTTTCTTAGATGGTAAAAAACCCGATTAATTTTTTCACACGATAGATTGTTGTTTTTAGTTGTATCCCTCCGGGTTTGTCCCGGAGGGATTTTTTGTCTTCGGACCCCTTCCGCCATAGCTCTGGCAACGGAGGAATTGCCTAACTTTATAACCATGGCTACAATTCTTCTCACCGGTGGCACCGGTTTTATCGGCAGAGCACTTACTGAAATGCTTGTAAAGCAGAATTATTCAGTAATCATTCTCACACGAAAGCCAAAACCTGCATCAGGCAAGGTCCGTTATGCACCCTGGGATATCAACGCCGGCACCATCGATGAAAATGCAGTGCAGGAGGCGGATTATATTATTCACCTCGCAGGCGCAGGGGTCGCAGATAAAAAATGGACAGAGAAAAGGAAAAAAGAGATCGTTGATAGCCGGGTTAAAAGTGGTGAACTGCTGGTTTCTGTACTGAATAAAGTCCCACACAAAGTGAAGGCTTTTGTAAGCGCATCTGCCATTGGATGGTATGGTGCAGATCCGCATATACCTAACCGTGAGCCATTCCAGGAAGAACATCCGCATGATACAAATTTTCTTGGGCAGACCTGCTATTTATGGGAACGCAGTCTTGACGGATTGGATAGCAAGATCAGGCTTGTAAAGTTGCGTACCGGTATTGTGCTTGGTAACGGAGGTGGTGCTTATGCAGAATTTGAGAAACCAGTGAAAATGGGTGTAGCTGCAATTCTTGGTAGCGGGAAACAGATCATCAGCTGGATCCATATCGAAGATATGTGCCGCCAATATCTTTATGCGATAGAAAACGATGAGGTGAGTGGTGTTTACAACTCAGTGGCGCCAAAACCTGTGTCAAGCAAGGAACTCACTATCACAATCGCGAAGTTTCTGAAAGGTAGTTTTTACATACCGATCAATGTGCCGGTTTTTGTACTGAAAATAATGCTTGGCGACAGAAGTATCGAGATTCTGAAAAGTGCCACCGTAAGCACCGATAAAATGCACAGACAGGGCTTTACATTTTTATATCCATCTATTGATTCCGCTGTTGCCAATCTTGTAAAGAAGAGATAAAAAAAGCCGGCAAAAATTGCCAGCTTACTATTTACAGATCATCTCTTTCAAATTTCCTCATCAGGAAGAAATAATAAAGGCCGAGATAGATCAATGATGTGATTATAAGTACATAAGGTTGAGGTGCATGTTTGTAGATAATGTTGTTACCAAATGGTAAAGGCAACAATACATCAGTGCCCTGCAATGGAAGAAAATAACCTCCCTGGTCATTAATATACCTGTTGATCAGACCATATATGATCGTTTCGAAGATCAGGCCATAAAGGAAAAATACGATCAGCGCAACACCACTTCTTCTGAATAACACGGCAAGCAATAAAGCAAGTGAAATATAGGAAAGGGATTGTACAAAGATGTAAACGATACTCATCATTCCATCTGTAGAAAAAGACTCTCCACTGGCCAATCCGAAACCGAATGCAGTGATCGTTGAAATGATCGTTGTTGTGATTGCAAGGATCAATACCAGCAACAACTTTGTATGCACGAAATCTTTACGTGACCAGCCATCGATAATATTCTGCCTGTGTGTTTTGAATGTGAATTCATTTGAGGTCAGAAGAATAATTATGATTCCAGGAAAATATAGTAACCAGCTTCCCATGAAACCAACGGTTCCCCATACAGCAGGAAATGCATAAGGATTGTTGATGAGACTTGCTGCCATTGGTTCCTGTTTTACAGTTTCCTGGTAGATGGCGTAAGCGATATAGTTTATAGCAACGATGCTCACGAGATACAAACCGAGGAATATCCAGAAGGCTTTGTAGTTCTTGATCTTCAGCCATTCTGTTCGTAAATTATTTAGCATATCAGTTGTTGTTACTGGTGAGTTCAAAGAATTTGGTTTCGAGACTTTTCCTGCGGATGCGAAGATGATTCAGTATCACACCCTGTGAAAAGCAATACTCATTGATGTCTGCAAGGGATGCTGACGAAGCCGGGAACATTGCTTCCACAAAATTTCCGTTCAGCTTCACTGTGCTTACGCCGGTGAAGTGGTTCATAACATCCTGCAGTTTTGCTTTGTTTTCTGCACTCAGTTCAACGATATCTTCATTGATAAGAATTTCATCAACATGACCATGCGTGATCAGTGTGCCACGTTGCATGATCGCCGCATGCGTACAAACCTTTTCAACCTCATCCAGCAGATGGCTCGCCATGATAATGGTTTTTCCTTCGCGGTTCAGTTTTTTGATGAGCTCGCGTGTTTCAGCGATACCAACCGGATCGAGACCATTGGTTGGTTCATCAAAGATCAATACATCGGGGTTGCCAAGAAGGGTGGATGCAATTGCGAGTCTTTGTTTCATACCAAGCGAGTAGGTGCTGAAACGTGAGTCTTTTCTTTTTGTGAGATCTACAAGCTGCAGCACACGATCAATATCATTTGCGCCACGACCTTTTATCGCCGCTGCGATGCGAAGATTTTTTTCACCACTCAGGTAATGATAAAAGTTTGGTGTTTCAAGTAAGGTGCCGATCTGGCTGCGATGCCGCGGGCCGGGTATTTCATCAAACAAACGAAAACTTCCGGATGTAGCTTTCAGGATATCCATGATAATACCAAGCAGTGTGGTTTTGCCGCTTCCGTTCGGACCAAGGATTCCAAATACGGATCCCTGTGGTACTGAAAAGCTTACACCCTTCAGCGCCTGGATATTGCCATAATTTTTATGCAGATTTTCTACTGTCAGAATTGCCATGCGAATAAGGTTTGGGTTGAAGATAAGATATAGCGATGACCTTCCGCAGAATTCCCGGATATCGCGCTAAAGTTTACAAAACAGGATTTACTCATAAAACAGAACTTGTTTAAGAGTTTGTCGCAGCTTTGTACAAATAGTTACAGGCTGAATTTAGTTCCTTACAGGTTTGCCGGTTTTAAGAACACTTTGCAGACGCTCAAGCGTTTTCTTTTCGCCGCAAAGACTCATAAATGCTTCCCTTTCAAGATCAAGCAGGTATTGCTCGGTCACTTTGGTTGGTTCGCTCAGATCTCCGCCACACATCACGTACGCGAGCTTGCGTCCTACAAGTGCATCGTGATCTGTTGCATAACCTGCGCGCCACATTCCATTGATCCCGGCAAGCATGGCACCCAATGCCGAACGTCCCGGCACATTGATATCGGTACGTTGAACAGGTAAAGTATAACCGCTGTCGTAAAGTTCAATCACGCTTCTTTTTGCTTCTGCAATTCTTCTTGCCTGGTTCAGAACAATCTCGTCCTGGCCTTTGCGAAGGATGCCAAGATCAAAAGCCTCGTGGGCGGAAGTGGCAACCTTTGCAGTTGCTATTGTAAGAAATCGGTTCTTTAATGTATTTGTATCCGGTTCGTCTTCATGTAATTCATCGGATGCACGGAGCACAAATTCTTTTGTGCCACCACCTCCTGGAATAAGACCAACACCAAGTTCCACCAGGCCGATGTAAGTTTCTGCAGAAGCACAAACCTTGTCACTATGAAGACTGAGTTCACATGCACCACCAAGTGTGAGCGCATGAGGTGCAACAACAACGGGAATACTGGAATATCTTGCACGCATCATTGTGTTCTGGAACAACCTGATGGCCATATCAAGTTCATCAAATTCCTGTTCAACAGCAAGCATGAAGATCATCCCCACATTGGCGCCTGCAGAAAAATTCTGGGTATCATTTGCGATGACAAGCCCTTTGTATTTTTCTTCGGCAAGTGCGATGGATTTCTGAATGCCTTCGAGCACTTCTCCACCGATGCTCCCCATTTTCGTATTCCATTCAAGACCCAGCACATCGTCACCAATATGATAAGTACGACACGCGCTGTTTTTCCAGACAATATCCTTTTCGAAATTTTTCATCACGAGGAATACATCACTGCCTGGTAAAGCCTTGTAAGATTTTGAAGAGATATCGTAGTAAAGACGTTTGCCATTTTCAATTTTGTAGAAAGTTTTCGCGCCGGAAGCAAGCATCTCTGTAACCCAGGGTGCAACAGTGTAACCAGCTGCCTGCATTTGTTTTGCAGATTCTTCAACGCCAAGGGTATCCCAGCTTTCGAAAGCACCGATCTCCCAACCGAAACCTGCCATCATAGCATCATCTACACGATAGAGTTCATCTGAAATTTCAGGAATACGATGAGAGATATAAGAGAATAAACCATAGTGAAACAGGCGATAGAATTCACCCGCTTTGTCCGTACCTGCGACGAGGGTTTTCAATCTTGTTTTCAGATCATCGATCGGCTTGCCCGCTTCGATGGTTGCAAACTTTGGTTTTTTTCTTGGTTCGTATTCAAGCGTGGAGAGATTCAAAACCTGGATTTCCTTTTCACCTTTTTCATTAGGTGGCATCTTTTTGAAGAAGCCCTGACCGGTTTTATCACCAAGCCATTTGTTCTCTACCATTTTATTCAACCAACCTGGAATATTAAAACTGGCTTTTGCTTCATCGTTCGGGCAGTTCTGTGCCACACCGACCGCAACTTTTACGAGAGTATCAATACCAACAACATCAGCGGTTCTGAAGGTGGCGGATTTCGGGCGACCAATAACGGGTCCTGTCAATACATCTATCTCGTCAATTGTAAGTCCGAGTTTTTCCACCAGGCCGAATATTGACATGATGCCATAAACACCAATACGGTTTGCGATAAATGCAGGTGTGTCCTTACAAAGTACAGTGGTTTTTCCAAGGTGAAGATCACCGTAATGCATGAGGAAATCCACAACTGCCGGATCTGTTTCTTTAGTTGGGATGATCTCCAGCAATTTCAGATAGCGTGGGGGATTAAAGAAGTGGGTTCCGCAGAAGTTTTTGCGGAAATCCTCCGATCTTCCTTCTGCCATCATATGAATCGGGATACCGGAAGTATTTGAACTGACCAGTGTACCTGGTTTGCGATATTTTTCAACTTCAGTGAAGATCTGTTGCTTGATGTCGAGTCTTTCCACTACAACCTCAATGATCCAGTCTGCGCCGGCGATATCTTTCATATTATCAGTGAAATTGCCGGTTTTGATCCTGCCGAGGGCTGATTTTGTATAGAGCGGAGAAGGGTTCGATTTTACAGCGGCTGCGAGGGCATCGTTTACGATCCTGTTTTTAACGGCAGGATGGTCAGTCGTGAGTTTTTTTGCTTCTTCGGCCGGGGTAAGCGAGGTTGGTGCCATATCGAGCAGAAGTACCGGTATCCCGGTTCCTGCAAAATGACATGCGATCCTTGAACCCATTACGCCGCTACCAAGTACAGCTACTTTTTTGATGACTTTTTTCATATAACAACCTCCGTTGAAAATTAGTTAGCTAAACAACTATTTACTCCGAAGATAAAACAAAAATGGATTTTCTGCCAATCAGGAAGGGCTTTTAAGCATTTATTGATCAATCTTTAATATTATTGATTACGTATTGCGCCGGTTGAAAACGTTGACCGCGAATTTTTGCGAAACCTGAACTGTATGGCAGTAAGTGATGCTATTAATATTTTCCAGGCTGCGGTGGCTGCTGTGCAACCTTCGCGGCTCCTGCGGCAGCATATTTCGATGGATGAAACTACTATGCGTCTTGGAAACAAAACTTTCCGTCTGGATGATATAGGTAAACTTGTCGTGATTGGTGCCGGTAAAGCTTCCGCGGCTATGGCTGTCGTAGTTGAAGAGATCCTGGGTGACCAGGTGACAGAGGGAATGGTGATCACAAAATATCATCACACCTTACCTCTTTCCATCATCCGTTGCGTTGAAGCCGGTCACCCAGTTCCCGACCAGAGTGGTCTGGATGCAACGGCTGAACTGGTGGACATGATTGAACATCTTGATGCAGATGACCTGGTGATCTTCCTGGTGAGTGGCGGAGCCTCAGCGCTGATGACGGATCTTGTAACAGATGTTGAGCCTGAGGATATCAGGTTGCTTTCGAAATTGCTTCTTGCAAGTGGCGCATCGATCCAGGAGATCAACACGATCAGAAAACATCTCAGTTTTATAAAGGGCGGGCAGTTATCACAGCTTGTATGGCCTGCGAAGGTCGTTTCATTTATTCTCAGTGATGTAATTGGTGATGAACTATCAGTTATTGCAAGCGGGCCAACCGTTGGTGATGATTCGACCTATATGGATGCACTTGATATCATAGATAAGTATGGTTTGAACAATCGGGTACCCATTCCTGTTATGAACTGGCTCAAGGATGGTGCTGCAGGTGAACATCCTGAAACCCCCAAGCCTGGTGATCCGGTGTTTAAGCTTACAGCCAATCAATTGATCGGGACCAACCAGGTAAGCCTGGAAGCGGCGGTAAAAACTGCAATGGATCTTGGTTATCACACAAGGATAGTTAAAACAGGACTGGATGGCGAAGCCGGAGATGAAGCTGTGAAATTTGTTGACTATTGTCTCAAATATGATGGTCCGAAACCCGCCTGTTTACTGATGGGTGGTGAAACAACAGTATCAGTTAAGGGTCGTGGGCTTGGTGGCCGCAATCAGCATTTTGTACTTGCTGCGCTTTGTGAACTGCAAAGAAGAAGAGAGGAACTTGAGAATGTTTCCGTAGGTGTGAATGGTTCTTTGATTACACAAACGCATGATGTGCCCGTAATACTTTCAGGTGGCACAGATGGTACCGACGGACCAACAGATGCTGCAGGTGCCGTGCTGGCCGCAGGTTCTATGAAATTCCTCGGAGCAGAAGAATATCTTTCAGATAATGATTCCTATAGGTTTTTTGAATCTAATGGCGGACTGATAAAGACTGGTCCCACCCAAACGAATGTGATGGATATAATTGTGGGGTTGGTTGGTGTATAGAAATAAGGCTGTCCGCATCGCGGACAGCCCCTGTATCATTTAGCTGACACCCGAACCCGGTTCTACTTCGTTATCCGGATTCACAAAATGTAGCTTACCATTTTTATCTTCAGCCATCAGGATCATACCATTGCTTTCTATGCCACGCATCTTACGTGGTGCAAGGTTCGCAACAACCACAACCTGTTTCCCAACGATATCTTCCGGTGCGAAATGCAAGGCAATGCCTGAAACGATCGTTCTTGTTTCAAAGCCAAGATCAACTTCAAGCTTCAGAAGTTTATCGGCTTTCTCTACTTTGGCTGCACTAACGATCTTGCCTGTACGAAGATCCAGTTTGCCAAAGTCGTCGTAAACAATAGTTGGCTTGAGTGCTGAAGGATTTATTGTTTCAACCACAGCTTCTTTACTGGCGGCACTTGTTGTGTCTGCTGGTTTAGTATCTGCTTCAAGAACTGGTTTTACAAGGCCGGCTTTCAGCTTTTCGATCTGCGCTGCTATTTCCGCGTCCTCAATTTTACGGAACAACAATTCCGGCGGACGCAATGAATAACCAACGCTCAGCAGTTTTGCTTTACCAGCGTTCTCCCAGTCAAGCAGTTTGTCAACCACTTTCATCATATGCAACATTTTCTTTGCAGTGAAAGGAAGGAACGGGTTGATAAGGATCGCAAGATTAGCTGTTAACTGCAGACAGATATGCAGGCAGTTGTCGATCTGTTTCTGAACTTCCGGATTGTCTGCAAGCTTCTTTGCAACGATCCATGGTTCGCTATCCTGCATGTATTTGTTGCCTTTACGCGCAAGGTCTATTACCTCGAATAGAGCATCACGGAACTTGTACTGTTCAAGCAATGATTCAACCTTTTCTTTAGTTGCTGCAAACTCGGCGATCATCTGCTGATCTTTTTCGTTCGCAACATCTGTGTGTAAAGGAGGAACCTTACCGCCACACAGTTTATGCATCAGCACAAAGGTTCTGTTCACAAAGTTTCCGAATATAGAAACAAGTTCGCTGTTTGTCCTGTCCTGGAAATCCTTCCATGTAAAATCATTGTCCTTTGTTTCAGGTGAGTTGGCGCAAAGTACATAGCGTAACACATCCTGCTGATCAGGAAAATCCTTCACATAATCATTCACCCACACGGCCCAGTTGCGGCTTGTAGAAACTTTCTCACCTTCGATATTCAGAAACTCATTGGCAGGTACATTGTCTGGCAATACAAAACCACCATGAGCCTTCAGCATTGCAGGGAAGATGATGCAGTGAAACACGATATTGTCTTTCCCGATAAAATGAACAAGCTTCGTATCATCCCTGCGCCAGTAGTCAGCCCAGTTCTCTGTCAGTTCCTTTGTTGCTGAGATATATCCGATCGGCGCATCAAACCATACATACAATACCTTTCCTTCCGCATCCGGTAATGGAACCTTGATGCCCCAGTTGCTGTCGCGCGTCATTGCACGTGATTGAAGACCGCTGTCGAGCCAGCTTTTGCACTGACCATAAACATTGTTCTTCCATTCCTTGTGACCATCTATGATCCATTCTTTTAACCATGATTCATAGTTCTGCAAAGGAAAATACCAGTGCCTGGTGGTCTTTTTCACCGGTACAGCATCACTTAGTGCTGACTTTGGATTGATAAGCTGATCAGGGCTAAGGCTTGAGCCACATTTCTCACACTGGTCGCCATATGCATTTGGATTGCCGCAAACAGGGCAGGTGCCAATGATATAACGATCGGCGAGGAAAGTGTTGGTTTTTTCATCATA
>JBEVNF010000296.1:0-3638 GCA_040508255.1 Flavitalea sp. | reverse complement strand
ATAAAGGCTTCGCTCGCAAACCCGGTGAAGAGTCTCAAAATGGACTGACAACACTAAAAATAATTTTATGCTCAAACGTAATATTGTACTCGCACTAAGAACGTTTAAAACATTTAAACGCAATACCATATTGAATGTGCTGGGACTTGGTGTGGCTACCGCCGCATTTCTTTTGCTGATGCAGTATGTAACCTTTGAAAAAAGTTACGAGAATTTTCATAGTAAGGCCGACAGGATCAAACGTGTCACGATTGATATGTACAATGGCCCTGAAATGATCGGTACCGATTGTGAGACCTATCCCCCTCTTGGTCCTGCTTTAAAGAAACAGTTTCCCGAGGTGGAAGATTATGTTCGTATACAGGATGTGAGCCCGGTTGAAGTAAAGTATAACGATAAGATCTTCGCGCTTGAGAAATTGTTTGCTGCTGATCCCTCGGTGTTTTCAGTATTTGATTTTCCAATGATCCAGGGTAATGCTGCGACTGCACTTGACAAGCCAATGCAGGTGGTACTCACAAAAAAAATGGCAGATCGGTTATTCGGGCAGGAAAATCCGCTGGGGAGAACGATAACATTTAATACAATCCCGGCTACCGTAAGCGGTGTAATAAAAGATGTTCCCCCAAATTCACATCTTCGTTTCGAGGTGTTGATTTCATTCAGTTCAATGGCTTCGCTTGGTACCGACACAACAAGCTGGAAGGCTAATAATAATTACACTTATCTGCTAACCAGGCCCGGAGTAACAGATGTCGTAATGACTTCGAAGGCACATGCATTTGCAAAGGCACATCCTGATCTCAAAAAAGAGGACCTGGTAGTTCAGAACATAAGTGATATCCATCTCCTTTCAAACAGGTCTTTTGAACCAGATGTAAACGGTGATCAGAAAACAGTAAACTTCCTGTCGATCGTTGCCGTGATCATTGTGATCATAGGAAGTATAAATTACATAAATCTTATTACAGCTACTTCCAGCGAACGTTCAAAACAATCAGGGATGCGAAGGCTGCTTGGTTCAAGCAGGCAAAGCCTTATCGGACAGTATCTGACGGAAGCTGTACTGGTTAATATTCTCGCATTTGGTTTTGCGATTTTGCTAATTCAGCTCGTATTCCCGATGTATGAACAGCTTACTGACAAGCAGTTTTCCAAACATATTCTGATTGATGGTGCATTCTGGGGAAGGATCGCTCTGCTTTTTTTAGTGAATATTGCGCTTAGCGGTTTGTATCCGGCCATCGTTTTATCTGATGTTAAGCCGGTAACTGTATTGCGCAGAACCTTTACTCAGTCAGCTTCCGGAAATGTTCTCCGTAAAGGTCTTGTGATCGGACAGTTCTCCGTTGCAATCGTTGTTTTGATTGCATCGGTCGTGATCTACCGGCAGGTCTCTTTTATGAGAAGCCAGGACCTTGGAATGAATATTACGCAGACGCTGGTACTGACGGGACCCATGAATTCAGATGCGGATTCATCTCATATTCCTAAAGTAAGAAGTTTTATAAATCAGCTTCAGACGCTGAGTATGGTGAAAAATGTGAGTGTGAGTGGTGGCGTGCCCGGAAATAATATTCACCAGATGAACACAACTACCGGGATCGTACAGTATGGAAGTAATGTTGAATCGGGATTGAACTACTGCAATTACTCAATTGATGAAAACTTTGTTCCCCTGATGCAGATGCAGATGGTGGCAGGTAGAAATTTCAGGAAAAATAATCCGGATGGTGAGGTGTTGCTGAATGAAGAATCCGCGCGATTGCTTGGCTTCAAGACGCCTGCCGCTGCGATCGGACAAAAGATCACATTTGGCGGACGTGGTAGAGATCACTCGGAGGTTGTCGGGGTTATCAAAGATTTCAAACAAAGATCAGTGAAGGATGCCATGCTTCCATTGATGCATCGTTACTCTGCTGCAAATGACGCTTACTACAGTGTTAAACTAAATACTTCGGATATGCAGAACACTGTGGCTGCAGTTGAAAAAATCTGGAAGCAGCAATTTCCCGAAAACTCATTTGAGTATTTCTTCCTGGATGATCTTTTTGATCAGCAATACAAAGCAGATATCCGTTTCGGCCGGATCATAGGAATTTTTTCTGCGCTTACTTTTTTTATCACCTGTCTTGGAATTATAGGTCTCACAGCAGCCACAATATCAAAACGCAATAAAGAGATCGGGATCAGGAAAGTTCTTGGTGCTTCTGTAAACAGCATTGTAACTATGATCTCCGGCGGCTTTGTTAAACTGGTGGTGATCGCAATTCTGATTGCCTCTCCCGTTGCCTGGTTGTTGATGAATGAGTGGCTGAAAGATTTTCATTCACGCATCAGCATTGGCTGGCAGGTGTTTGCCATTGCTGCATTTTTATCAGTGCTGATTGCCGTTATCACAATTAGTTTTCAATCGATACGTGCTGCACTTACCAACCCGGTAAAAAGTTTAAAATCAGAGTAACATTTGTTGAAGCTGCTCGTCAAACAAATATGCCCGGTTAAGGACAAGGGTCAACTAAAAAACGGTGAACTATGTTTAAGAGTTATCTGAAAATTGCGTGGAGAAGCATTATCAAGAACAAATCATCATCAATCATTAACATCACTGGTCTGACTGTAGGTCTCACCTGCTGCTTCCTGATCGCGTTGTATGTAAGACATGAACTCAGTTATGATAATTTCCAGCAAAAAGGCGACAGGCTTGCACGTGTAGTAATGGAATATAAGATTGGTGGCGATGGCAGATCAGGGATCTGGACAAGCACAAAAGTATTTCCTTCTCTCAAACGAAATTTTCCTGAAGTTGAGTCAGGGATCCGGATGGATCAGGGTACGCGACTCGTAAAATACGGCGATAAGCTATTCAGCGAAAAACGCTTCATGCATGCTGATTCCACTTTCTTTGATCTTTTTTCATTTAAACTTCTGAAAGGTTCACCAAAGAAAGTACTGGAGGCTCCGTTTTCAGTGGTGCTTACAGAGGATGCTGCAAAAAAGTATTTCGGGAACGAGAATCCAATCGGTAAATCAATCCAGGTTGGTTCTGACGCAAAAGATTACCAGGTTACCGGCATCGTTGAGAACTGCCCTACCAATTCGCAGATCAAATTTGATATGCTGGCTTCTTTTTCATCATATGGCCCTGCGCAGGAAAAAACATACTGGAACGCAAACTATACGACCTACCTGTTATTAAAAGATGAAACTTCAAGGGCATCCCTTGAAGCAAAGATCCCTGCCTTCATGAAAAAGGAAATGGCCGATCAGCCTGGTTCTTATGTGAACTTCACACTGGAGCCGTTTAAATCTGTTCACCTTCATTCTCCGCATGATGGTTTTGAACCTGGTGTGAATGTTACCTATATCTATATTCTTTCCGGCATAGCGGTACTGATACTTTCAATTGCCTGCTTTACCTATATTAACCTCAGCACGGCGCGTTCGATTGAGCGTGCCCGTGAGGTTGGTATCCGCAAGGTTTCTGGTGCATTGAAGAACCAATTGTTCTGGCAGTTTATCGGTGAGTCTGCAATGTTGTCTTTTATCGCTCTTGCATTGTCGGTTGGTATCGGGTTGCTTGTGCTACCCTATTTCAATCATCTTTCCGACAGAAATTTTGCTCCTTCACAGTTGCT
>JBEVNF010000268.1:0-8611 GCA_040508255.1 Flavitalea sp. | reverse complement strand
ATAAAGTACTTGCGAACATGGCGATCGCGAGATCCTATAAAAACAATAACCAGTGTGAACAGGCGATCACTCAGTATCGTGCAATCATTTCGCTGAGCAAGTCTGCATATGCTGCTGAAGCTCGGTACGAGATCGCGCATTGTTTTTATATCCAGAACAAATATAACGACGCAGAAAAAGCCGCGTTTGATGTGATCAACAAGGCCGGATCTTATGAAGAGTGGGTTACCAAAGCCTATATTCTGCTGGGTGATGTATACATGAAAACAAAGGATTATTTCAATGCAAAAGCAACATACCAGAGTGTAATAGATAATGCGAAAATCGAAACCCTTCGCCAGGACGCAGTTAAAAAACTTGCCGAAGCAACTGAAGAAGAAAAGAAAAACAGTAAGCTTCAGTAAGCAGGTTTAGCATCCAATCAATTCAATTCACTAACAAAGATTTTAGCCAAGATGAGAGTATATACAGTAGTAAAATGTTTGCTGACCACGGTTCCGGTGCTTGCAACGGGTTTGGTGAGTTTTGCACAGGATACCACTAAAAGGAAAACGATCGATATCACTTCTTCTTTCAAACCGGTTTTGAAAGAGGGGTCAAAGATCAACTTCAATGCCGCGCCACCTGTTGCTGATACAACAAGGCCGAGGCTGAATTATAATATTCCTTCCCAGAACCTGTTGTTCAGCTATGTTCCGACCGAACTGAGGCCTGTAGCAGTTCCTGTGGACACCGGTGAAGCCTGGAAGTACAGTAATTACATTAAGGTTGGTGTTGGTAATGTACATCTGCCATATGTAAAAGCCGGATTTAGTTTTGGTGATGGTAAGAATACTTTCTACAATATTTATGGTGAACATTACACATCGAAAGGTGATCTGGCTTTTCAGAAGAATAGTATGACAAGTGTTGGTGGCGCCATCACCTATAAAACACAGAATAATCATGAGTGGAACGGTGGCCTCGGTTTTAAAAGTAATGATTACTTCTTTTATGGTTATCAGCCAACCTCACTTGTGTTTACCAAAGATCAGTTGCGTCAGCGTTTCCAGACCATAGATGCAAAGGTGAATTTCCGCAATACAGTACCATCTGAGTTTGGGCTTACTTACAATCCTTCACTAACGGTAAGCGTATTCAGGGACAATCATTCACCTACAAGATCTGAAGCAAACACAGTGCTGAACGTGCCAATCACTAAAACCTTTGGAGAAACTTTTGGGTTTAATCTTGGTGTTACTGCAGATCTCACAAACCATCGGGTAGCAAGCGATTTCTCTACGCAAAACAATATTTTCCTCGTATCACCGGCGGTTACTGCAAAAACACCAAATCTTTACATTCATGCAGGTATCACTCCATCATGGGACCAGTCTGAATTCCATATGCTTCCAAATGTGTCTGCGGAACTAACTACCGACGATCAGCGTTTTACATTTATGGCAGGTTGGATAGGATATTATAACAAGGGTAACTACCAGAATTTTGCCGCGATCAATCCCTGGATCAGCCTGCTGGATACAGTTGGCTTGAAAAATGACCGCGTGGTGGAATTTTATGGTGGGATCAAAGGTTCACTGGGCGATCATTTTACTTATCTCGGTAAGGTTGGATATCAGCGCCATAATAATATGGTTCTGTTTGTTAACGATGCTTTGGACGGAAAAACCTTTTTACAGACCTATGAACCAAAAGTGAATGTGCTTCAGATACATGGTGAAGTTGGTTATACAGTTTCTGAAAAATTCAGCGCAAAAGGTGCCGTAACTTTTAATAATTTCTCTGGTCTGGAGTTCAATCCCAAGGCTTATGGACAATTGCCACGTGAGCTAAACCTTTCCCTTAAATATCGTCTGCTGAAAGATCTTTGGGTTACAAGCGAACTTTGGTCGTGGGATGGTGCCTATTATCGCCAGAAACCAACATTATCAAATCCACTGCAAAACATTGCTGATAAAGGCGACGCTGCCTTCGATCTGAATTTTGGTGCTGAATTCAAAATCACTAAAAACTTCAATCTCTGGCTACAGCTGAATAATATCTTCAATAACAGATATGAGCGCTGGAACCAATATGAAGTTTTTGGTTTCAATATACTCGGTGGAATAACCTATTCCTTTTAACATTATATATTACATTGCAGAATATTTTGCAACTACGCATGATACCTGCGCTCAATAACTATTTACATCAACACCATCGCCTGAGTATACCGGGGATCGGTACTATTTATATAGAACGAACCCCGGCCAGATCTGATTTCACCAACAGGCAGATACTACCTCCCGGACTGCATTACAGGTTTGATCGTTTTTTCGATACACCAGACAAGCAACTATTTGTATTTATAGCCCGCGAACACAATGTGGCAGACTATGAAGCGATCAGGTTGTACAATGATTGGGCGGCGGATCTGAGTGCAAAACTGAAAATTGAAGAAGATACCCCGCTCGATGGAATTGGTCTGCTAAGGAAAAACGGAAACGGCGATGTAGTTTTTGAAGCACTAGCGCCGATCGATGCTTATCTTTCCGCAGTTTCTGCTAACCGCATCATGAGAACCAACTCGGCTCACACCATGCTGGTTGGCGATAAAGAAACTACAACCCTCGAAATGAGTGGTTTTCTCAATGAGTCAGAAAAAAGCAGTGCTGCAAGAAGTAACTGGTGGATTTACGCGCTGATTATCGGGGCATTGGGACTGATCGTTTTGTTTTTATATCTCTACAAGAACTGACCTGGATTTTGAGTACAAAAAAAATACATTACAGCACCTGCCCGGCTTGTGACAGTACAGACATTCGTACAGTGATGCAGATTGCTGATCATTCTGTTTCGCAGGAAAATTTTGATCTCTGGGAATGTAATGCCTGCACCCTCAGGTTTACACAGGATGTACCTGATGAAGATAATATCGGCCCTTATTACAAATCGCCTGATTATATTTCCCATTCGAACACAAAGACCGGCATTGTAAATAAGCTTTACCACCGCGTAAGAAATATTACGCTTTCCCAGAAACAAAGGCTCATCAATACTGAGACTGGCGTTAGCAAAGGAAATCTTCTTGATATAGGTGCCGGCGCCGGAACATTTGCCTCTTTTATGCGCGATGGCGGATGGTCCGTGACCGCGCTTGAACCAGATGAGCAGACAAGAAAAAACGCACTCGCTTCCTATAATATCCGGTTGTCGCCTTCAAATGATCTGTTTACACTTGCTCCTGCTTCGTTCGATGCGATCACTATGTGGCACGTATTGGAGCATGTGCATGATCTGCATGGCTACCTTGATAAGATACATGAGATACTGAAGGCGAACGGGGTGTTTTTTGTTGCGGTACCGAATTACACTTCGCGTGATGCACAACAATATAAAGAGCATTGGGCAGCCTATGACATGCCCATTCATCTTTATCATTTCTCACCTGCTTCAATGGAACAGTTGCTGAATAAACATGGCTTCCGTTTGAAAACCATCATGCCGATGTGGTTCGATAGTTTTTATGTGAGTATGCTCAGCGAGAAATATAAGACGGGTAAACAAAGCCTGATAAAAGGATTTATTTCCGGCTTCCTATCCAATATGGAGGCTTATCGTGATCCAAAACGATGCAGCTCGATCATCTATATTGCTGAGAAGGCCTGATCCTACATCCTGATCCGGTAGATCAGTGGCCAGTTTTTACCTGTAACCAAAACCTGGTTGGCCAAACTGTCATAAGCAATTCCATTCATTTCATTGCTGTTTGCATTACGCATTTTGGCTTCATTTGCAATGCCGGTCAGGTCAAGCTTTCCAACGATCTTCCCCGATGATGGATCTATCTTGGAGATATAATTTGTGAGCCATTCATTTGCGTAGATATATCCATTGATATACTCAAGTTCATTCAACCTTGCATTTACCGGGCCGTTATTATCGTGAACAGTCAGTATGTTCAATGTATTCAATGAATCAGGATGCAACACAAACAATTGATTTGTTCCCACACTCATGAACAGTGATGCCGTATCATGTGTTAATCCCCAGCCTTCAGCAGCAGGCAATGAAAATTCACGAAGCTTCCGGAATGTTTTTGCATCGTACACGAACCCCACTTTTTCCTGCCAGGTCAGCTGATAAATCTTTCCCTTGAATATAGTAATCCCTTCACCAAAGAATTTGTTTTTATCAAGCGTAACTTTTGGAGCTACTTTCCCGGTTGCAGAATCAACAATACCGAAGCCTGAAGGGTAGGGTCCCGCGCCTTCACCACTCTGATCAGTACCAGGTCCTGAACTTTCAAACAACTGCCCTTTGTAAACTTCAAGTCCTTCGGTGAAAGAACTGATATCGTGCAGTTGTGTCGATACAACAGAAAATGGAATAAAGGGTGGTGCTGTACTTACCTGTGTTTCCGTGTTATCAGAATCTCTGGGTTTATCCTTACACGCGACCATTGAAACTGAGACAGCGAGGAAGATGTAAAAGTATTTGCGCATAACTACAAAGAAAAAGTAAAATTGATTGTAAAATGGGCCATTGACGAATCAATTTGTTAATATTTGGTCGGTTTCCCCGACATCATAAGAGCAACTTTCTCGCCAACAATAGGGGTAAGTGCTACGCCCATTCCGCTCATGCGAACCGCATAAAATACACCGGGCTCAATTTCTGCAGTCAGGGGCATTTTTTCAGATCCCATTCCCATGATACCGCTCCATCTGTCTGTGATCTCATAACTGGTTCCCGGCAATATGAATCTGGATAGAAATGATTCGAGTGCATTCTGAATATTGTCAGTGATCTCAAGTCTTGGTGAGTTCTCCGCATCCATGTCTATGTTTCTGGCGCCACCAAGTAAAACCCTGTTCCCAAGGTTCCTGAAATAATAAAACCCTTCATCTGCATGAAAAGCGCCTTTGAATTTCAGACCCGGAATTTCTGAGGTTAAAAGGATTTGCCCGCGTGCGGGACCAACATCTGCCCGGGGGAGGAGCTGTGAGGCAAAGGCATTTGTACATATCAATAAACGATCTGCTTTCAGTTCGACACGCTGTGCCGTGGTTAGTTCAAAGCCTGTTCCCGTTTTCGTGTATCCATCAACGTGAATGCCATTGAGAATGGTTACTCCAAGCGATTGTACTAGTTTAAGCAGTTGTTCGCAGAGCTTTCCGGGGTGAAGAAAGCCTTCAAGATCATTCTGTACCAGGTGTTTTACTGAATTGAATCCGAAGTTGCAGATCTTTCCATCCTGCATGGTAAAAGTGCTGCTCGTTTCAACAGCATCTGCCAGTAAAGTATTGAGTGATCTGATCTCTTTATTCAGATCAGTATCGTGATCTTTTGTGATCAGTTCGTAGCCACCGCATAGGGTAAAATCGATTTCGGCAGGATTGAAGGTTTGCATGATACGTCGAATCCCCGCATATCGCATACTGACCAGCTTCACCATATCAGCATCACCCATCGTTTTACGGTCCTTCATTAATTCGGTCACGCTTCCAAAACATGCAAATCCTGCGTTGCGTGTGCTTGCACCAGTGGGGATCATGCCGCGTTCAACAATCGCAACTGAAAGTGAAGGATTCATCTTTTTGAGATAGTAAGCGCTCCATAAACCACTGAGCCCCGCTCCGATGATCAGCACATCTCTTTTCCTGAAAAAACTCTCCTTTTCCCATACGGAACTTGTACCGGCAAACGCATTCATTGCCCAAAGTTACAAAGGGAGTTTTAAATGAACACGACAGTTGAGTGACGTGCAGTATGAGTTATGTGTATGGGGGATATTGCGTGGGGAAAAACTCAGAATCTTACGCCGATAGAGGCACCAAAACGAAGACCGGGCATGAAGCCTCTATAACTTGAGTTGGCTTCCTTTTTATCCTGGTTAATCTCAATCTCAACACCGTTTTTGGCGAAAGGAATATCTGCGTAGGTTTCTTCCAGCTTGCGACGTGCTTCTGTAGTCTGAATGATGGTCCACGGCACTAATGGATTTGCAACGTCAACGGAATTTGTTCTGAAACGAGCAGTGTTTGCTTCAAGCCCGAGAAAATAAAAATCGACGCTTACTCTTTTAAAGAGCATGAACTGCACACCAAGTTGCGCACCGACGCCAAAGCCTTCATACTTTGTTTTTGTATCCATCTGTGCAAGTTCTTCGATCAGGTCGCTGGTGATGATGCCTGAGGCTTCGTGACGCAGGTATTTTGCATAAGGCTCAAGGTAAAGTCCTCTCATCTGTTTTTTACCGAAATAGTGGCGATAGCCCAGCAACACGGAGAAAGCTTTTGTTTCCATTTCGCTTTCTTTTTCATCATGTTTGATGGTGCGGGTTGCGCTCAACGGAAATCCAAGTACAAGATCAAGCGAACCTTTGCCACCAAAGTTGAGTTCTGAGCCCACGGTGAACTTACCAGCCATCAGTGCCGCGGGTGCCCATTTAACAATAGCAGAAGTACGGGCATCTTCACCTGTTTGCGAAAAGATGTTTGAGATTGTCAGCAATACCAAAATCAATATCAAAAAAAGCGTGCGCATGAAAAGTGATTGTTTGAGAATAAACGGAGACATAATTGAAATTGGTATTTACTAAGTGAATTTTTTATGTTTTAACTGGTGTAATGATGCAAAAAAAATGGTTGCCTTGTTAAGTGGCAACCATTGTATTCGTTAGTGAAATTTTCTATTAAAGGTGGATAGCTTCTCCGTAGGCAACCTCGATGGCATCTTTGATGCTTTCGCTGATGGTCGGGTGCGGATGAATGCTGTTCAGTACTTCGTGATAGGTTGTTTCAAGCTTTCTCGCTGTCACCGTCTGGGCGATGATCTCAGTCACATTGTAACCAATCATGTGGGTACCCAGCCATTCGCCGTATTTCGCGTCGAAGATCACTTTTACAAAACCTTCGGTATGTCCTGCAGCAGACGCTTTACCTGAGGCACTCAGCGGGAATTTACCAACCTTGATCTCATAACCTGCATCCTTAGCCGCTTTTTCAGTGTAACCTACAGAAGCGATTTCAGGTGAGCAATAAGTACAACCCGGTACATTATTGTAGTCAAGACCTTCTGGCTGGTGATTGTATTTCTTTTCAGCGTAAGCAATTGCTTCCACGCAGATGATTGCTTCTTTCGAAGCAACGTGCGCGAGAGCCTGGCCGGGAGCACAGTCACCGATTGCGTAAAATCCTTCGACATTGGTTTTGTAAAACTTGTCAACGGTAATACGACCCTTGTCGGTTTTAACACCAACAGTTTCGAGACCGATGTTCTCAATATTTGCAGATACACCAACCGCGCTGAGTACAACATCGGCTTCGAGTGTAACCTCGCCGTTTGGAGTTTTGACTTTTGCTTTTACCCCCTTTCCTGCAGTATCAAGGCTAAGTACCTCGCTGCTGGTCATTACTTCGATACCGTTTTTCTTCAGGTTCTTTTCGAGTTCCTTAGAGATATCGTCATCTTCTACCGGAACAACCTTTGGAAGGAATTCAACAATGGTCACCTTGGTGCCCATGCTGTTGTAGAAATATCCGAATTCAACACCGATCGCACCACTACCTACAACGATTATGCTTTTTGGCTGTGACGGCAGTGACATTGCTTCGCGGTATCCGATCACTTTTTTACCATCCTGTTTCAGGTTTGGCAGTTCACGGCTGCGACCACCTGTAGCGATGATCACGTGTTTTGCTTCAACAACCTGGGTTTTACCATCAGCACCGGCTACTTCAACCTGGCCCTTGGCTTTCAGTTTGCCATAACCCATCACAACGTCGATCTTGTTTTTCTTCATCAGGAACTGCACACCCTTGCTCATCTTATCTGCAACACCACGGCTGCGTTTGATCACCGCTTCGAAATTTACAGTACCGCTTGATTCAATTCCAAAATCCTTTGAATGCTTGATATCTTCAAAAACCTGTGCACTTTTCAACAAAGCCTTTGTCGGTATACAACCCCAGTTAAGACAAACGCCACCGAGACTTTCCTTTTCAATGATCGCTGTTTTAAAACCCAGCTGGGAAGCACGGATAGCTGCCACATAACCACCAGGGCCGCTGCCGAGAACTATTACATCGTAGGCCATATTATTTATTTGATTTTAATGTGATGATGTTTTTTCAATCTGAAAATAAACGATTTGCGAAACTACTTCACAATGTGGAATTAGCCAAAACTCTGGTTATATGTTAGTTGTTCCGGAATTCGTCGTTATGATAACAGTTTTTGGTGGGGTTTGTTGAAGTTGTGGTTGAATGATTAATTTTACGCCTCAAATTTGAAGATGAAAGTTGACATACTCGCCATAGGCGTGCACCCGGATGATATCGAACTTGGATGTTCGGGTACAATTCTTAATGAAGTTAAGCATGGTAAAAAGGTGGGTATTCTCGATCTCACGCAAGGTGAACTCGGAACCCGCGGAACCGTTGATACACGCTATACGGAAGCTGCGGCAGCGGCGAAGATTATGGGTGTATCAGTTCGCGAAAACCTGAAATTCAGGGATGGATTTTTTCTGAACGACGAAGCTCATAAGCTGAAACTCATCAGCGCGATCCGTAAGTATCAGCCGGATGTTATATTAGGCAATGTACTGGATGACCGCCACCCGGAT
>JBEVNF010000334.1:0-6377 GCA_040508255.1 Flavitalea sp. | reverse complement strand
GCAGAATACTGATGACCTTTTGATGATTTGCACGATATAGTTGCGATAGTTTCAAATATGACGTTCACCACCCAACGCTTTTTTATGGTATCGCGTAAAGATGATGAACGACTGGTTTTAACATTTCATGAGTCCGTTTAATAGTTAGTTTACAAACGCTAAAAACTTCAATCTATCAGGTCAACTTTTACATTCTGAGTCTTAGAGCGCCTTGTGTCCGCAGAAAATTCAGTATCAGTAAAACAGATCATGATGAATCTTAAGCTTTCGTTTTTAGTTATTAGCCTCGTTATAGTATCAACGCAGTTATCAGCGCAGAGGGATCTTTCAAAGTATGAGATAGGCATTAATCTTGGAACCTATATTTATTCCGGTGATCTTACCCCCACACGCACGGCTGGCTTCAGAACTCCGGGGCCTTCGTTAGGGTTGACTTTGAGCAGACAAATCCGACCTTCACTTGCATTGAGAGGCGATCTGAACTTCGGTCAGCTGAATGGTGATGATTCAAAATTCGCTGAGCCTGAATGGAGACGTCAGCGAAATTTCGCTTTTAAAACAAGAATATCTGAAGCTGCTCTAAACCTGATCTGGAGCCCAGTTATGATCACGCCAAACCTCAGGCCGTATGTGTTTGGTGGTGCCGGTCTTGCTCTGATAAGCGTGAGACGCAACTACAGTAATTTCAATCCGGAGTATTTCACCGGAGAAAACATACAGGGCAGACTCGCAGAAGATATCAGCACAAAGATCCCACGCATTATTCCGGTGATCCCTGTTGGTCTTGGCTTGAGATATCGTACCGGAGAAAGATTTTCCGTGACCGCAGAGGCATCTTACAGGCATGCTACCACTGATTATCTCGATGGTTACAGCAAATCTGCAAACCCTGCCGTTAGTGATCGCTATTTCAAATATTCAATAGGATTGATCTATTCATTCAGGGGGAATAAGCAATGGGATTGTCCCGTGTTGTTGCCATAATGGTTTTAACCTTCTCCACCACCCTTCTTAGCACCTGGAAGTCTACCCTTGATAAAAGCGATCTGTCCACGGTGATTGGCTTCGTGTTCACATACATGGAACCATTTCCAATGGGTATTATAGTTCTCTTCCTTTGACCAGACAGGATCGATCTTTGCAAGCCATTTGTCATCCTTCTTCTTAAACGCATCAAGTGTTTTCTGACGACCTTTTTCAAGAAGATCTGTGTAGTAGCTTAACTCTTTTCCTTTGATCTCTTTTCTCCCGGCATCACCAAGATCCATTGCGGGACCCCAGAATTTCTTTTCCTCTTCATTGAACTCCTGCCTGTCCTCAAAACTGTTCACCTGGTAATAAAATTCAACGGCAGCAAGATGCATAAGCAATGCGCCAATTGAGTTCGCTTGTGGGTCAACAAGAAAATCAAGTTGCTCAACCGTGAGATTTTTTGTTATCCCGATAACGGTTGCGCGGTTATAATTCATCATTGTAACAAGTGCACCAATCTGGGGAGTATAACCACTGATAGGACCTATGACGCAGAGATTTTTGTCGGCAACGGTTTCATGTGCTTCAGTAACAGCAGGGATCATTGACATTCCGCCAGCCATTGCGATGAGGCCTGATCTCAAAAAATGCCTGCGACCATTATCCTGGTCATTGAGAATTGTTTGCATGTTGATTTGGTTAAGAAGGTGAAGGTTGATATGCCAGATGAATTTACAAAAAATTGATCATTCATCGTATCATCCTTCCAGAGAGTTACTCTTGCAGTGTCTCGATGGTGCAGGATCATCAGTTTGAGCAATTAATGTAGAAATAGATAAGCATAAGCCAGGTAACAACAGACAAATGCGCATGAGATTTTCAATTTGATGTGTAAACAACGATGAAAAAAGGACATACCGGAATAAGGTTGTTAAGTTCCGGAATTCTTTCCTAAATCACGCATTAACATCAGGTTAAGCAAAATCTGATGGCATGGTCTTTTACGTAACTGCGGCAATACATCACATAAAATACTTCATGGCTTTACGATTCAGTTACTTTCTTCTTGTACTTACCCTGCTCGCTTTGCCGGCAAAACTTGTTATGTCATACCTGCAGTACGCAAGCAGCAGAGAGCTTATAACTGATATTGAAACTGAAGATCAGAATCCGGAACTTATCAAAGCAGATAAAAAATCGGAATACATTCCCGTTTTTCAATCCGAACACCTGTTGAATGCTGTACTGCAAAATAAGTTCATAGGGAGCATTGCAGATGCAACAACATTGTCTGTGCCATATTTTAGTGTACCAACACCACCTCCACAAACAATGATCGCTTAAACGATCACTATACTTTTTCTTTTTAATCTTTCAATTTAACAGAATGAACAAGCGCAAAATGGCCTCCATGGCGGGGGCAGCTATCCTATTGTCCGCACTGACCCTTTCCTCCTGTAAAAAAGACCGCGATAATGATGATATGGTTATGGGGCCTGACGTTAACGCTTATGTACTCACAGACAACAATGATCTGTACATGGTGAATGCAATGACGAATGCAACAAGTGGCCAGGTAACTATTAGTGGTCTTGATGGAGAGGACAGGCTTATAGGTATTGACTTCAGACCAGCAACCGGTCAGTTATATGGTATCAGCAGCGGTAGCAGGATATATGTGATAGACCTTAAAACCGGTGCTGCACGCGCCATTGGTTCGGCGGCTATTACCCCGGCGTTGAGCGGAACCATTGCAGGATTTGATTTTAATCCAACTGTTGACCGTATAAGAATTGTAACTGCTGATGGCCAGAATCTTCGCGTACATCCTGAAACCGGTGCAATAGCAGCCACAGATGGATCGATAGCAAATACAAGCGCTGTCACATCAGTTGCCTACACTGATAATCGTGCAGGTACCGGCACAACAACATTATACGATATCGATACAAGGAATAATAAACTTTTCAAACAGGATCCTCCCAACGAAGGAACACTCGTTGAAGTAGGTAATCTTGAAGTGGATGCAGAAGATGCCGGCGGTTTTGATATCGGCCCCGATGGTTCTGCACTTGCTGCGTTGACCGTGAACGGTACAAGCGCACTTTATACAGTTGATGTAAATTCAGGAAGAGCAAGAAGGATCGGAAACCTTTCAGGTAAGGTTGTTGGTCTTGCAATTCCGACCGATCCCGTTGCTTATGTGATCAGTGCAGCGAATGAACTGGTGATCTATAACAATCTTTCAGGATCGACCGTTGCCAAAGCGATCACTGGTCTTCAGCCTGGTGAGTCTGTACTTGGAATTGACACAAGACCAGTAAATGGACAGTTGTACATACTTGGAAGCAGCAGCAGGGTTTATACTGTTAATGCATCTTCAGGTGCGGCTGTAGCAGTTGGTTCTTCATCTTTCAGTACTCCTTTATCAGGAACAAGTTTTGGATTTGATTTTAACCCTGCCGTTGACAGGATCAGGATCGTAAGTAACACCGGTCAGAATCTTCGCGTACATCCTGAAACAGGTGTGGTTGCATTTGTTGATGGAATGTTGAAGCCAGGTACTCCATCCGTAACAGCCGCTGCATACACAAACAACTTCGCGGGAACCACCGCAACTGTGTTGTATGATATCGATAGTGAAACAAATATGCTGTACAAACAGGATCCGCCAAATGACGGAACACTCACAGCAGTTGGTCCTCTCGGTATCGACGTAAATGCTGCAAATGGGTTTGATATTGGAAGCACAAGCGGCACTTCCTATGCTTTGCTGACTACAAGTGCAGGTACAAAATTGTATTCTGTAAGTCTTACAACAGGCACAGCCACAGTGATCAGGGATTTTCCTTTTGAAGCACGTGGGTTCACCCTTGGATTAGGCTTTTAAACAAAAGGTTCAGCCTGTCCGGGTGTAAACCCAGGCGGGCTGAACTTTTTCCCTTTTCCGTAAATCGAAATTCCCTTTCCGGAAATCGCAACCTTATACTTCCGGCTACATTCGCGCAGCAATATTTAAAAATATTCCACTGCGTATGAAACTTCTGCCATTTCTTCTCAGCATTCTTCTGTGTTTTAATTTCGTTTTTGCCCAAAACTCAAGACCAGGTCTGGCAACCCTGACCGGTGTGATCACAACAAGTGATGGTAAGCCGGGCGCCAGTGTAACGGTGCGTGTTGTTAACGGCCGGTGGGCCACAATGACCAATGAAAAGGGGCGCTATACTTTAAGAAACATAACTCCCGGTCAATATATAATCACGGCTTCAGCAATCTCAAATGCAACCCAGGAAAGATCAGTGACACTCTCAGCCGACCAGGTTGAAAAACTTGATTTCGTATTGAACGAAAGTGCGCAGGAACTGCTGCAAGTTGTTGTATCAAACAGTGCCATCAATAAACAAACAAGCTCTGTTGCAAAGATGCCATTAAAGAACCTGGAGAATCCGCAGGTGTATGGAAGTGTGTCTGCCGAGATCATGAAACAGCAGGTGATCACAAGTTATGATGATGCTATGCGTAATGTACCCGGCATTACAAGAACCTGGGAATCTACCGGCCGCGCAGGCGATGGCGGATCCTATTTTGCGCTTCGTGGTTTTGATGCGCAACCAACTCTGATCAATGGTTTGCCCGGACTTACCAGCGGCAATCTCGATCCTGCAAATGTTGAAGAGATCCAGGTTTTAAAAGGACCGTCAGGCACTTTGTTTGGCGGAAGCTTTTACAGCTACGGCGGTATTATCAATACGATCACCAAAAAGCCGTACTACAGTTTTGGCGGTGAAGTGGCTTACAATTTTGGAAGCTTTGGTTTGAATCGTATTACCGCAGATATCAACACCCCTCTTAGCAAAACTGAGAAGATAGCATTGCGTGTTAACACCGCATATCATTCAGAAAATAGTTTCCAGGATGCTGGTTTCAAAAAATCATTCTATATAGCTCCGTCATTATCTTATGAAATGAGCGACAAGCTCAGCTTCCTGGTGCAGGCCGAAATACTTGAAGAAGAACGTGCGGTACCACCGGTTTTCTTTCACAACAATCGCGTTGATCCACTCGACTTTAAAAACATTGAAGAACTCAACCTGAACAACAATCTTTCTTTTACCAGCAACGATCTTACCATTAAGAACCCGAGATATAATTTACAGGCCCAGATGGTTTATAAGATCTCGCCTGTATGGACCTCGCAGACTGTGATCTCGCGCGGATCTGTTCGTTCAAACGGAATTTATACCTATATCTGGGATGATGTTGCCGGTGACAATTGGTTCAGCCAATATTTTCATAAAGAACAGCAGGTTACAAACACAACAGATATACAACAGAATTTTAATGCTGATTTCAAGATCGGCAAGATGAGAAACCGTCTGCTTGTTGGTCTTGATTATTTCAACAGAGCTATCGTTGACAATGGCAGCGGATGGGCATCCGCAAGAAACGTAACTCCACAGGGCGATGTAAACTATGTTGATCCATTTAGTGGTGATACACTGGCGCCGGTTTATCTCACCTCATCATCAATCGATCAACTGCTCGCGGGTACAGGCAATGCAAACAGCAATATCTCAAACAGCTCGTATTCAGCATATGTATCAGATGTGATCAACTTCACACCCGGATTAATGGCAATGCTTAGTCTGCGGGCTGATTATTTTGATTCAAAGGGTGAGAAAACAACCAGCGAAGATGATTACAGCCAGTTCGCCTTATCACCGAAGTTTGGATTGATCTGGCAGCCTGTGCGTGATAAAGTATCACTTTTCGCAAACTATATGAACGCCTTTATTAATGTGGCACCGCAACAGGTTTCAGACGCTGACGGAAGTAATGTTCGTGTGAAATCATTCGAGCCGGAGCATGCCAACCAATGGGAATTTGGTGTAAAGGCAAATCTGCTCGCTAATAAATTATTTGGTACGATCTCTTACTATGATATTCGTGTAAGCAACCGCGTTAGTCCTGACCCTACAAACGTCAACAATGTGTTGCAGGGCGGAAAAGTTGGAAGCAAAGGTTTTGAAATTGATCTTACGGCAAATCCAGCACGTGGCTTGAGTCTGATTGCCGGCTATAGTTACAACAGCACTAAAGTGATCGCTGGTGATGAGGAAGATTTTTATTCAGAACCCGGACATGCACCAGGTGGTCAGGGTCCGCAAAATCTTGCTAACCTATGGGCGACTTACCGTGTTACAGGAGGCAAACTTAGAAACTTTGGTATCGGCGTTGGCGGTAACTATGCAAGCGAATACAAAGTGATCGACAATAGTAAGACTGGTAACTTTTATCTGCCAACATACACTTTAGTGAACGGAAGTATATTTTATAACGGAGATAAGTTCAGGGTTACTTTCAATGTGAATAATATTACGGACAAAAGATACTATATCGGGTAT
>JBEVNF010000571.1:0-4220 GCA_040508255.1 Flavitalea sp. | reverse complement strand
GTCGGCATTCTTTTCGGCAGCGGCAATGGCAGCAGTAAGAATGATCATGTTGCCTGATTCTTCGACCGGCATTGGTTCGCCATAGGTTTGTCCGTTTGCTGTTGGATAAGTTCCAAGATCATGCGCGGCCCATGGATGCGGATATTTTCCGGTTTCGCTGAATTCAAAAATACCATTCAGCATACCCTGTAACAATTCAGGGTTGTAGATAAGATATAATGGTGCAGAAGGATAAGTCACATCGACAGTATTGATAAAACCACCACTGTTATTTTCTTTAGAGAGCCAGAGTGTTTCACCCTTTGGACTCTTCACCAGTGTATGTGCTGCAATACTCTGACGATAAGCAACCGCACAAAGATGCGCATACATATCACCGCCAGATTTCTTTGCTTCAGCCATCATTTCTGTATTGAAGGCAACACATTTCTGAATGACATCTTTGTATTCTTTTGCTGCGGCAGAAAGTTGTCCTTCGATGGTTTGTTTGCCATCATTGTTCCACCATGGGCGAAGATTGGTATTGAAGTATTGAACAGAATAGATCTCATCATAACCAAGCATCATTTGTTTTTCTGTTGCCTGTTTGCCAACTGATCCAAAGTTCAGAACAGTATTTAATGAAAGTGATTTGCCATTTACAGCAGCGGATGCAGTTGCACCGGTACTGAATGCTTTCGCTGCATCAGTTGATTTTGTAATAAACTGTGTAGCACCTGTTGCCTGCGGAACCGCGAGATAAAAATAACCCCAGTCGATCCGCATATCATCTGCTCCCTTTTTCAACATGGGTTGTTCAACGGTACCTGCTTTCAGAATAGACAATCCATTGGCTGTATATTTTTTTGTGGTTACATCCTGCGATGGCTGATACACCGCAATATTGGTAGATGCACCAAGAAACACTTTCACCGCATGAGATTTCTCATCATTCGATTGCACACCATAACTGATATAGGAAACCGGTCTTGAAAGCAACTTCAGATCGTTCAACAACAACGGTGAAGTGAATGTGAGTTTCAGATCAACATTACCCGCTTTGAAATCATAGATAGTTTGTGTCGCCGTGAACTCAACTTTTGTTTGTTCTGCAACTGTGATCTTATCTGTATTGTCCTTTGCCTTATCAACAAGACCAAAATCAAGATGACGTCCACCTGCAGAGTTTGCAAGATGGATCGCGATCACATTTTGTCCTGCTTTCAGGTTCGCTTTATCAACCGGAAAATACTGGAAGCGGTTGTTCCATCCAATAGTTTTGTAAACTTCTTTACCATTCAGATACACTTCAATGTTATCATCATGATTAAGTTTAAGAAACAACTCATTGATCGCTGCAACACTTGCCGCAGTGAAAGTTCTTCTCACCCAGATATTATCTGATTTCCAGCTGGTCTTCGCATTCTTTGGATCATCGCCGATAGGTGCTGCCCCTGATTTCCAGGATGCATCATTGAAAGATGCTGTTTTCCAGTCTTCACCTTGTGGCGCTGTTTCAGTGTATTTCACCGTGTAAGCTGCCTCATCCGATGCCTTCACGATCGTTTTGTAGCTCGTTTCTGCTTTGCCCATGAAACGATAGATCTTGCCGTCAACATTGATCAGTCCAAGGAGCGAATGTTCCGCGCCTGTCCAGTGTTGTGTGGTGGAGGCTGTTAACTGATCGGTCATCGACCAGATACTGAAATAGGTATTGTGTGTGATGAGTGGGTAAGCAGGTGCCTGGCGTTCCTGGGCCGGGAGTTGCGAAACAGTAAAAAAAGCCGTTACAGCGACAACTGTTCTTAAAATGGCAGATCGTATCATTTTCTCTTTAATTGATTTGAGGGCGCAATGTAAGGTAACGGAGTTTCGCTGACCGCTCATTTTGTTTCAATAGTTAGGCAAAATGTTACGTGGGAAACTGAATTAAGATGATCGGCTACAAAGTTTCGACTTTCGGTTACATCCCGCCTTTGCAGACTGCAGACATTTGTACAGAACAAAATCTACAATATGCAACTCAAAAACAGCACCATACTGATCACCGGCGGTACGAGCGGTATCGGTCTCGAACTAGTGAAACAATTACTGCCACTCGGCGCCACCGTGATCGTAACCGGCCGCAGCCTTAAGAATCTCGAAGAAACGCAAAAGCAATTTCCATTGGTCCATACCATTCAAAGTGATGTAAGTGAGCCTGACCAGATCGACTCGCTTTACCTCGCAGTGACACGGCAGTTTCCACAGCTGAACATTATCATTAACAATGCAGGTTTGATGCGATTGATCGATCTCAGGGATCGCCAGCCAGGTCTCCGGGATCTTACAAGCGAGATCAATACCAATCTTTCCGGTACGATCCAGATGGTTCACCGTTTTCTTCCTCACCTTTTACGTCAGCGCAGCGCCGCCATTATCAATGTATCATCAGGCATTGCGTTCATGCCATACTCTTCGGCACCTGTATACAGCGCATCAAAAGCTGGTGTGCGGGCTTATACGCAGGCATTGAGACTACAACTCGAAGACACTAATGTAAAGGTAATGGAGATGATACCGCCAGGTGTCAATACCAATCTGCAGAACGAATGGGCAGTTCAGCCAAATCCGTCTCAAATGATGGATGTTGATAAGATGGTAAGCATTGCCATAAAAGGACTGCAACAAGACAAGAAAGAATTAAAACCGGCTTTGATCAGCGTGATCGGATTCCTGAGCCGTCTGGTACCCGGCGCACTCATGAAGTTTGGTCACAGGGAATTTAAAAAATTTACAGGGACCACTAAACATGCATTAAGATGAAAAAATCATTGATATTATTTGTAACCATTATGCTCTCAATTGCCGTACTCGGTCAACAACCTGCAGACAAGATCATCGGAACCTGGGAAAGTGTAGACTCCGATGTGAAACTGAAATTTGAATTCTTCCGTTCAGATGGTAAATATTTTGGCAAGCTGCTCCATGCATCTAATATGTATGAGGTAGATGGAAAAACTCCAAAAACTGATTCAAAAAACCCGGATCCCAAATTACGCACGCGTTCCCGCTACGGAATCATCAATATCACGAATCTTGTTTTTGATGATGGTGAATACTCCGGTGGTTCACTATACAACCCTGAAGAAGGGAGGACTTACAGGCTTAAAGCGCAACTGACAGGCCCCAACGATATGGACTTCCGTGGTTATATGGGGATCTCACTGCTAGGCAAAACAATGAAATTTAAACGAGTTCAATAAAACCAATAAGCATGAAATCAAAAGATCAACTTTCGCGTTTCTGGTTCATCGTGTCCAACGCACTGCCGCCTGTCGGATTTTTCTTATATTTCAAACACAGGAAACAAAGCCCGCTTAAAGCGAGACGGGCACTGACAAGTGCTGCCATGGGTATTCCCGTTGCAATCATCGGTGGTTTAATTTTTAACAATGTAATAGTCTGTCAATCGTGAGCAAACCATACCATATTAAATCCATCACTGACATTCACCGGTTGATGGGTCTTTCAAAACCGCAGCATCCCCTGATAGGTCTTATTGAGCTCAGCAATCTAAAGGACGATACCGGCATTGATGCGGTACTTTTCGATCTTTATGTTGTCTCCTTAAAAAGAGGTTGCGACAAACTGATCTATGGTCAGCAGAAATATGATTTTGACGAAGGGCTGATGGCATTTATGTCGCCAGGTCAGATCCTGCGTGGTGAAGATGGTGGTGTACCTGCAAAACTGGAGGGGTGGATGTTGTTCATACATCCCGACTTTTTATGGGGCACTACCCTTGCAAAAAAGATCAAACAGTACGAATATTTCGGCTACGCAAATAATGAAGCACTGTTTCTTTCTGATAAAGAGGAATCGGTGATCAATAGTATAATTGCCAATATAAAAAACGAATACGCTTCCAACATCGATAAATTCAGCCAGGATGTGATCATCGCCCAACTGGAGGTCCTTTTCACTTATGCGCAAAGATTTTACGAGCGTCAGTTTATCACAAGGAAGATCACAAACAGTAAGATTGTCACAAAGATGGAGGAAGTGCTGACGAATTACTTCAATGATGAAGAGCGTTTGTCAAACGGCATTCCTTCGGTGCAGGCAATAGCTGATGAATTGAATATCTCTGCCAAATACCTGGGTAGTCTGCTGAAGCAGCTTACCGGCCGCACTACTCAGCAGCATATTCACGAAAAGCTGATCGAAAAAGCAAAGGAGAAACTTTCGACCACTGACCT
>JBEVNF010000538.1:0-10043 GCA_040508255.1 Flavitalea sp. | reverse complement strand
GAACCTGGTGGTTAAGCTTGAAGAGGTATCTCGTTGAAGAAATAAATATAGCATGTCCGGGAAACAGGTTCATCGCATAAAATCAATCACTGAATATCACGCACTAATGGGTCTCCCGAAGCCGGAGCATCCATCAGTAAGTGTGATCAACTACGGATCAGTAAAATTGCCTTGTCTCACGGAGATGAGTCTTCTTTTCGATTACTATGCTGTGCTGCTTGATCATGAATTTAAGGGAAAGATGAAGTATGGTCAGCAAACCGGGGACTTCAATGAGGGGGTACTGTTTTGTATGTCGCCCGGTCAGTTATTTGAGATTGTTGCAGAAGACGGATCACCTGTTGAAAGATCAGGATGGTTATTACTGATCCATCCTGATTTTTTATGGAACACAATGCTGGCTGAAGTCATCAGGCGATATGAATTCTTTGGATACAATGTAAATGAAGCACTATTTCTTTCTGACAAGGAGGAACGTTCTGTGATACAGATCCTTGAAACAATAGAAAGCGAATACAGATCCAATATTGATAAATTCAGTGAGCCGGTGATAATCGTGCAGCTTGAACTTTTGTTCACTTATGCGGATCGTTATTATCATCGTCAGTTTCTTACAAGGAAGATTTCAAATCATGCAATACTACACAGGCTGGAAGCTTTACTCACTGAAACTTTCAGACCGGAAGTGATTGCTGTACATGGTATACCAACTGTGGAGAACGTTGCAGCTTCATTGAATGTATCTGCAGGTTATCTGAGTGGATTGCTGAGAGTGCTTACAGGAAAGAGTACACAGCACTATATCCAGGATAAGCTGGTAGATCTTGCAAAGGAAAAGCTATCTGGTACGAATCTTTCTGTAAGTGAGATCGCTTATGAACTTGGATTTGAACATCCTCAGTCTTTTAGCAGATTATTTAAGACTAAGACAAGTTTGTCACCACTGGAGTTTAGAAATCAGTTTTGAGAATGACAATTCATTCTGCCAGGGCTTCTAAAAAACTCAGATACATCGGCACACTTCTCTCAATCCATTCTTTACTGCTGTTGTATTCAATACCATAGTAAACGAACGGAGCCCTGTAATCAGCTCTCACGTATTCAAAGCTCAGTTCAAAAGGCCGGAGCAATTCCTGAATGGTGTATTTGTATTGAGCATTGTGTTGCAATTCATCTTCGTCAAGCCCGGCAGATATTGCAAGCGCGATCTTTTTTCCTCCCAGTTTAAATCCGCTTTTGCTGCCATAAGCCCAGCCATGCGTTAAAACTTCGTCCATCCATTTTTTGAGAAAGCCCGGACTATTGAACCAGTAAAACGGAAACTGGAAGACAATGCTGTCGAATTGTTGAAGCAATGCCTGTTCTGCGGCCACATTGATATTTTCATCCGGGTAAACTTCATGTAATTGATGTATTACATATTTTTCCGGATACCTATTCAACTCTTCTATCCATCTTTTGTTTACAATTGAATTACTGATGTCGGGGTGTGTTACCACAATCAAAGTCTTGTTCATTTCATTTCACATTTGCTTAAAGCAAAATTAGCATGCATAGCTTAAATTTGAAGATGGCGCACCGATTGTGTGATACTATAAAAAATGTAAGTGATGTCAAACATTAAGAAAACTTCAACAAATTTTGCGAACAAACAGGCGCTTACGGATGAATGCCCGGAAGTGTATGCTGCGAATATAATTGGCGGGCAATGGTCGCTTGTGATCTGCTCGTGGTTGCTGAGCAGCGGCAAACTACGATTTAGTGAACTGCGTAAACTGTTGCCGAATATTACTGAGCGGATGCTGACATTACAATTGAAAAGACTTGTAGAAGATAAGATAGTGAAACGAACTGTTTATGCAGAGGTGCCACCACGCACTGAATATGAATTAACCGCTATCGGTTATGATCTTAAACCTGTCATCATGCAATTGGAAGAGTGGGGACTAAAACATAAAGCCTATGCTGAAGCAGATGCGGTTGCAGTGTGAAAATCTGACTTTTAATATTTCAAACATTCTCATTAACATATGCCATCCAAAGATCTTTACAACGTATTGGTTGAAACAAGTAAATACAAGGTGCGCGGCACTTTATGGATCGAATGCAATGGGCAGCGTTATTTCGGGCCGGGTCCCGCTGAACTTTTGCAGCATATCAGCACTACCGGCTCCATCAGGCAGGCCGCTATACAAATGGGTATGTCATATAAGAAGGCGTGGCACATTGTGAATATGCTCAACGAAAATACGGCTTCCCCGATGGTGATCCCTCAAACTGGTGGAACCAAAGGCGGTGGTTCTGTTGTGACGGAAGAAGCCAGGAAAATGATAGAATGGCATGGACAGCTTCGGGAGAGATTTGCGAAATTTCTTGAGTCAGAGAGTATCGATATGTAATGTCCGGGAATTTTCATTTTTTGCGATTTCGTATTATCTTGGCGTGCCTATAATCATTACCCTGGCCGCTTATGTTCATAAATCTTAAGAGCAGTTCGCTTTCAATTGTAGCTCTTGCAATTTTAATTTCAGCTTTCTCATGTAAAAAGCCTTCTTATCTGCCTGCGCCACCCAATGTCGCTCCAAAAATTTCAACTTTTGAGTTTAGATCTGCGGACAATCGCGATCAACTTAGCACAACACTTTATGGGAAAATACAAAACGATACAATTTATATCAATGTGTTGCCTTCTGTTTCAAAGAAAGCACTGGTGCCTACCGTCAACTTCGAAGGCAATTCAATTGAACCTGCAAGTGGTAAGCCGATAGATTTCACTGCCCCCGTGACCTATGTTGTTAAAGGTGCCGGTCAATCTACAAAGATCTACACGGTTATAGTGAATACGTTTTCGACAAACAAAGAGTTAAAAAAGATCACGCTGGCCGCTGCAAACAATCCGGGCCTGCTGAGAGACACGTTTGCTGTACCAGTTAACGATACCATTCTGCTATATGTTTCACCAAAGGCCGATCTGAAGAAACTTGTACCAACATTAAGTTTTGAGGGTGCGAGAACTTTCCCGTCAACTGGAGAAGCAATTGACTTTACAAAACCAGTCACCTACACTGTTGTAGCAGAAGATGGAAGCATGCGGGCATATACTGTAATGGCTACAACCGATCTTGCAATCATTATTCCTAATACTGATAATTATTTGTACTCTCTTGATGCAACCACGGGTGCAGTCAGATGGAAATTCAACCTCTTTTCACAACCTGGTGGGGTGACAGTCGCGGATGGTATTGCCTATGCCGGTAACAGGGGCGGGATGTTGTACGCAATTGATGCGTATACCGGCAACATGAAATGGGCAGCGCGCGCGCTGAAAAGCAATGTAACCATTCCGACCGTAGTTGATAATGTGGTTTATGTTGGTGTATACAGCAGTTATTACGGAAGGGGTCAGCTTGCGGCATTTAACAAAGGAACAGGTACGGTTTTATGGGAAACGGAAACTTTCTATGGCATCGGGGGAAACTCCAGTCCTGTAATCAGTAACGATACGGCATATATGAATCTTACCAGCGGACAACTGATTGCAATCAACATTAAAAATGGAGCCGTTGTCTGGACGAAATCCATGATGGCTTCTTCATATGGACCTTCCCCGGTTAGTGAAGGCCTGATGTATGTAACGAATAACTTTAGCTACATGACCGCCTACGACACCAGAGATCTGTCTGTAAAGTGGAAGTTTGATGATAACAGACCCGGCAATATGAATGGATACTACCCGCAAAGTACTGTTGCAGTGTACATGCAAAATGTGTATTGTACCGGCGCAACCTCATATTGTCTTGACAAGCAGACTGGCGCATTAAAATGGCGATACAATTTCTCGGGTTATGATTATGGATCACCTCCTGTGTTCAATGACGGGAAAGTTTATTTTATATCAAGATATCTGGGACAATACCTGTCGGGAAATATACACTGTGTTGATGCTGAAACTGGCCGTGTCATAAAAGTCGGTAGTTATTATCAAACAAGTTCTGAAGCATATCCACAACCAGTGATTTCAAAATCTACACTATGCATACCGTATGGACACGGATTGGCGGTATTAAGACCAGGCGATCTTGAATCAAAGTGGCACATATTCGGAAGCAACATTTTTCTGGATGATGCATGCATACTAGCTGTTGACGGATCTGTTTACCAGACTCCCCAGGCAGGGAGTTACAGTGCCATCTATTAAGCGATGCAGTTATTGTTTCATTACTTTTCCGCTCCTGAATTCTTTTCCATCAACATAGAGACGATACAGGTAAATTCCTTTTGAAAGGTTATACAAAGGAAGTTTTGTATTCCGATCGCTCAACTGAAAATTACTGACCACCGGTTGCCCGTTAATAGAAAACAGGCTGACCTTCACAACACAATCTGAAGCGCTTTTTTCGAAATACAGGTAATCATTGAAGGGGACCGGGTATACTTTGACTATTAGCGCTGAGCTGCAGTCGCAATCCTGCGATTTTGCAATATTGATAGTGTCACTTGCAGAGCAGTTTCCGGCATTCGTAACTGTAACCCAATATGTTCCTCTTTCAACCACATAGATGTTGCTTGATGCAGATCCTGTGCTCCAGTTATATTTTGCAAAAGATCCCGGTGAAAGGAAAAGGTTATCTCCATTGCAAAACATAGTATCCCGTCCCAGTTTTGGGTCAGGAATTTCATTTATAAGAAGGTTGAGCGTGATAATACTATCACAACCGCCTGCAAGATGAATAGTATCAGTATAAGTACCACTCGCGGATAAGATTTTGCCATTCCAGTTATATGATCCACAAGCCGATCTGGTTTCTTCAGTTGCAATGTTTGAAATTGTGAGTCGCAGGCTCACAATACTATCACATACAGTTATTCCGGTTAATGTATCCCTGTATAATCCTGAAGTGGTTAGCGTTCTGTTGTTCCATTTATAGGAGCCACAAGATGTAACCGAAACAGATGTTCTTACAAATGGTCTCCTGAATGCAATCTGAAGTATACTGTCCTCTCCGGCACTGTTTACATATTTCTGAAAGTATGTACCAGGTTTGGAATAGTTGATATTGTTCACATTTATCGGTACACAGCTTTCCCTTTCATAATACGAGATTGACTTATTGCCTTCACGAAGTTTCACAATAAAATAGTCAAAAGTTCCTCCATCTGGTTCGCTCACGAAGTATTGATCAGGTCCGGGATCAAAATCCATGGTGCCCGAAAAAGTTCTCGTATAATAAACGTTCTGGAGAATATCAGTTTCCAAAGCACCCCGCAAACTTTGGGTGTTCCGGGTGGAGGAGAAAGCGCGTACAGTCAAAAAATTCCCCGTTGCGTCAAGTTTCAAAACGTAACATTCGCCTTGTTCCGGCACATGAAAAACATTGGGACCCGGATCAAAATCTATATTACCATTGAAGTCTCCGGCAATATAAAGATTGTCCTGTGCATCAATCGCAAGTGCGTTACCCATACTATACCCTGTTGTTGATTCAAGTTGTTTGCAGTAAATCAGATTACCGTTGTTATCAATTTTGGTAATGAAGCAACTATATGGCGCATTACTGTTTAGGAGAAACACAGCAGGATTGTCACCAAGAAACAACTGGCCACCGAAACTCCCGGTTGTATAAATATTTCCGGCGGAATCCAATGTGAGCGCTGAAAGATTCACTGATGAATTCGAAGCCAGTCGCTTATACCAACTGAAATTTCCATCTTTATCCAGTTTGAAGATAAAGCCGTCACGAAAACCAGACATCGTTGATTTAACAGAATCTGGTCCGGGATCGAAATCCAGGGGAGTTTCAGTGTAGCCGGATATTATAATTCCGTCGCTTTGATCAGTTTTTATTCCACGAACGTCCAGATCTTTTGTACCGAGATTTCTGACTTCCCGCGCCCAGACAAAATTCCCGTCTGTATCAAGTTTCAATATGGCCAGATAAAAATACCGGTCATTGTGTCCCAGCATAAAAGTGTCTGGGCCCGGATCGAAATCTTTAATGCCAGCTACCTCTCCTGATATGATAATATCTTTTTGGGAATCAATTGTCATTTTTTGAAACCCTCCTACTAAAACTTTTGCCCAGATGAAATTTACATGTGAATTTATTTTCACAAGGTATCTCGCACCAAATACTGAATAAAGCGGATATTCGCCCGGGCCCGGATCTGCATCGAAAGGCCCGTCGAAATACCCCATTACCAATAAATTGCCATTACCGTCCAACGTGATGTCTTCCGGTACAGTAAAACCGCGGTCTCCGAATTGCCTTGCCCACACAAGTCTTCCGCTGTCGATTGTATATTTTGCTACGAAAGTACAAGACTGCAATGCAGTAAGATTAAAGACTCCGGGACCCGGATCGAAATCTTTCGTTCCGCTGAAATCGCCAGAAACTATAACATACTTATTTGAATCAATTTGCATTCTGATGCCGCCTCCGCCCGCAAACGTATTTACCCAGTCGAGTGCGAGATTCTGGGCTCTTGATTCATAGGTATTAACCCAACAAATAATCAGGATCAGTAAATGCCGGATATTAGTAAACATAAGTTGGTCTGGGATTAGCAGGTTTTGGTTTGCAAAGATAGTCGGTAATTTCAGCGGTGCAACTTTCAAGCGGCTGCAAAACGCCGGACCAACAACAGTGAAAATGGTATTTAATAGGTAATGAGGGTATTTCTGATGATTTCAAAATGAAACAACTTTACATGATATGAAGTATCTGTTAGTTTTAATAAGCATACTATCAGTTTCCTGCTCTTCACGAGCAACATTAACTGAAGAACCAATCACTGTCTCGGCTGATTCAACAAAAATTCTGATAGTGTATCTATCCCGTACCCGGAATACGAAAGCAGTAGCTGAAATCATACAAAACAAAACCGGCGGAAGGCTGGTTGAACTTGAGCTACAGACACCATATCCTGAAAATTATCAGGCTATTGTGCAGCAGGTTGCCCGTGAGAACGAATCAGGGTTTCTTCCGCCATTGAAAACTGTAATAAATAACTTTGATAAGTATGATATTGTTTTCTTAGGTTTCCCAACCTGGGGTATGCAATTGCCGCCACCAATGAATTCATTCCTTAATATTTATGCGATGCGTGGTAAAACTGTCGTGCCTTTCAATACCAATGGTGGTTACGGCGTTGGCAGTACATTTGAAACTGTTAAAACATTATCACCCGGGGCAAATGTTTTAAACGGGTACTCAACACGGGGCGGGCTTGAGCGAGATGGTCAGCTGCTTACTATCGCTGATGCACGGAGAGCAGAAGTTGAGCGGGAGGTAGTTGCATGGCTGAATACTTTAAAACTTCAATAGAATCTTATGAATTATCTTAAGCTGATTTCAGCCTGGATCTTTTCCATTTCAATCACAACATTGAATTTGCAAGCGCAGTCTGCCTCAGGTGCGGATAAACAGGCTTTAGCTAAAGAAGTAAATCCCGGACTGATGATCCGCATTGCGGAGATTGAAATTTTACCTCAATTTCTGACAGCTTATAAAGGTATACTGACAAAGGAATCAGGCGCCTCTGTTGAGCTTGAGCCGGGCGTTATTTCAATATTCCCCATGTATCAGAAATCGGATTCAACCCTGATCAGGATAGTTGAAATTTATGCTGATCGTGCAGCCTATGAACATCATCTGACAACCCCTCATTTCAAGCTTTACAAAACATCTACTGCAAACATGGTGAAGAGTCTGAAGCTGATTGATATGGAAAGTCTTGATCCCCTGTCAATGTCAAAGATTTTCCGGAAGCTTCAGTAGAAGCTTGTTGATTTTTACATTATGTTCGTGATTAATGACACGGGCAAAACGATTAATACTTTCACAACCGGTTGATGCCGACTTTCAACGTTATTTTGAAATCTATTCGGATCCAGAGACAAACCTTTTCAATCCGATGGGGCCAATGGATTTGTCAACCGCACGTATTGTTTATCGTGACCTCGGGACACATTGGGAGACGCATGCATTCGGGCTTTGGGCCATCAGGGAAGAAGGTGGTAAGGATATAATTGGGTTTGGGGGGCTATCTTATCGTTTTTATGGAAAAGATGTCCGGTTAAACCTTGGATACAGATTCGATGTGAATAACTGGGGAAAAGGGTTTGCTACAGAACTGTCGGAGTTCGCCATCGCTTATGCATTCGATGTGTTGGGTTTTCAAGAGGTATATGCCTTGGTTCGGCCGGAACATGCCGCTTCAATACGAGTATTGCAGAAAGCGGGAATGAGGATGATTGGCACTCTTGGCGATGTGAAAGGGAAGGAGGAAAGCCTGGTGTTCATAGCACTTAAAAGTCTCTGACACTATTGACGAAGCCGTGCCGATCAGACTGGTCAAAAAGTTGGCGGCGCAGTATCCAGATCAGAGTCAAGAAAATCATTAATCATCGGTGTGAGTAAATTCCACTGCTGCATCATACCAACATGTGTTGTTCCAGGCAGTATAGCGAGTCTGGATTGTGGCAAGCCATTGATATCACCCATCTTACCACCACCTTTTGCACGGAACAGTTCCAGCGCATGCTCATAACGTACGCCATCTGCATCCCCGATCGCAATAAACATCGGTGCCTTGATCCGCTTCACTTCATCTGACCAGTTATAGGGTTTACGGTCGATGCTGATCACTTTGGTGATAAAATCATCAAACTTAGCCGGGTCATTTCCCAGACTGTCGTATGCTTTCTGGATCGGTGAACCTTTGAACATTTCAGCATTCATCGTTTCATAACTGTCTTCAACTTCTTTCCACCAGCCATCATGTGTATAAGTGCCTGATAATATCACGAGCCTTCGCAACTGTTGCGGGTGGCGTACCCCAAACTGAAACGCGACACCCGCACCCATACTGTAGCCAAGTATATCTGCGCTGTCAACCTTTAATTGTTTCAACAACTCTGACACGTCATCGGCCATTGCTTCATAACTGAGTGCTCTTTTGATATCTTTGGTGCGTCCATGTGCCTGCATTTCAGCGGCAATTACTTTTCTGTTTTTTGCAAGTGCAGGAATTGCGTCGGCCCAGTTGATCGGGATATTTACAAAAGAGCCATGCAGTAAAACTATTGGTTTGCCTGATCCATGCACTTCGTAGTACATTTTCATTCCGTTGATTTCTTTGTAGCCACTATCGCCCATTGTAGATGTTTTTTGGGTGGAAGAATCTTTTGCAAACGTTAATTCCGATGCTTGTGGCGCGGGTTCTTCCGTGCACGAAAAAAACATATGCGTTAACGTTAGTACCGTGAAAATCTTGTATATCATAGCAGATGCTTTTTTGTTTTACAAAGATAAACCATCCGTGTTCGGACAAATATGGTCATCGGCGACAATAAAAAGGGGAATTGCGACAGATACCTGGTGATGCAACGTATGACAGCTTTGAAAAGCAACTTCAGAATATCTTCAGAATGTATACCCAATTTTGTATGTTATGTCTATTATCCCTCTCAAAAGCTGGCAGTTCCGGTCGAAATTCCTTATAGTTTACGCTTTGATGGCCTTTTGTATAGGTATTTCATTTATCACGAGAGCAGCACTGTTTGTTACAGTAATAGACAAAGAGATTCCATTACGTAACCTCTTCGGTGTGATAATCATTGGTTTTTTATACGACCTGGTGATAAGTATACTTTTCGTCTTACCTGTTGTTATTCACCTGGTATTTCAGAATAATTTTGTCTACCGCAAATCTGTATTCCCCTTCGTCCTGGTGGTAGCAATCATTTGCATCCTGTTGCTTGCATTTACTGATATTATACCGCGCGATTTCAGCCCTGAATTACATACCGCATTTATACTTTACCTGGTTTTGCGACTTGTGATCTATATAGTACTTTTCCTGCGACCGGCAAAAGTGAGGGATACCTGGCGGAATGGTAGTTTGTATTTTGAATTAGCATTGATTGTGTTTGGTCTGCTTTTAAATGCCGTAAGTGAATGGGAATTTTGGAACGAATTCACTTCCAGGTATAATTTTATCGCAGTCGATTACCTGGTTTATACGCACGAGGTTCTCGGCAA
>JBEVNF010000516.1:0-7960 GCA_040508255.1 Flavitalea sp. | reverse complement strand
GATGGTGTCTCACAATATAACTACAATGGTGTTGGTGGTCGTGATCTTTTCTGGAGCTCAAACAACCTGGTGATTGGTCGCCTGATGGATGCTACCGGTAAGAACATTCCGATCTTTGATAACTTCGAATTGCGTCTTGCACCAGCTGCTCTGGTTTTGCCTGTAAAATTCACTTCATTCACTGCAATTGCAAAATCAAACGGTGTACAGGTTAAATGGGAAACTGCAAACGAATCAAATCTTAAGAATTATGTTGTAGAAAAATCTTTTAATGGTCTTTCTTTCGAAACTGTAAAGACTGTTGCTCCCAAAGGTTCTTCTATCTCAAACGAATATGAAATTATTGATGCATTGAATACCGGGAATGTAAGCTACCGTATCAAAGCGGTTGACCAGGACGGCAAAATCACTTATTCAGTGATCCGCACAGTAAGCGCTGCTTCCGGTAATGTTTCTGCAGAGATCACAGCTTATCCTAACCCTGCTGTAAGCGCAGTTAACCTGAAGTTCAATTCAAACGAAGCTGCTGACTACAACTACACCATCTTCACACAGGACGGTCGCAGAGTTCAGAACGGTCAGCAGTCAGTTGAAAAAGGGATCGCTACAATCGCAATCCAGTTCAACCAGTCGATCCCACACAATACAGTTGTATTGATCGTTGTCGAAAACAGCAAATCAACAGTAAAAGAAACGATCAGGATCGTTCGTAAATAACAGAGCGTAAAACAGAGATAGAAACAATATTCATCAATAACGAAACACTTAGCCTATCGAACGATTTCATATTTAGATTTACAGACAGATTACAGACAACAAAGCCGGACAATCTTCATTGATTGATCCGGCTTCTTTTGTATAGCAATTTCATTAATCTATGATCTTACCCAGCTCACTTTATTCTCAAGTGATGAAGGTGTTCTTTTGGCCGATGGGATTTTTACATAACCAAGGAAAAAGAAACCCATAAATATATCATCATCACCAAGCCCGGCAAGCTCCTTTGCTTCAGGCATAAATGTAACTCCGCCAGTGCTCCAGTAACCACCAATACCATAAGCTTCAAGACTAAGGTAAATATTCTGCACTGCACAACTAACTGCTGCAACTTCTTCGATCTCCGGGATCATTCCAACACTGCGTTTGCAGCCGATCGCTATCACATGCGAAGCCGCTTTCGGTGCAACCATCAGGTTCTCATATTTTTTCTGGTTGAACCTGTCTCCTGCGCCAGCCTTATAGATCTCAGACTGTCTCTGACCAAGCGTTTCAAGACCCTGGCCCGTGAATACGGTGAATCTCCAGGGTTCAGTGAGCTTATGTGTGGGAGCAGTGTTTGCGTTCTCAAGAATTTCAGTAATGATCTCGTCAGCAATCGTTCTTGTATTATCAAACTGGCTTGTAAATACGCTTCTGCGTGTTCTGATCGCCTGGTTAAGATTGATTGCTTCAATATTTGCTACTGTACTCATGCAATGTGTATTTAGATTATCATTCTATCCGTTCTCCGGTACGGTAGTCCTTTCACCATCGCTACGTTCGTTACTCTTTTTTGGAAATAAGCTGAACTCTGCGCTGCCGAACTTATAACTGAAAGTTAACCTAAAACTTCTTACGTTCCAGCGTCTGTAAGAATCCTGGTAAAACTGTTCTGTGTCGTAGATAGTTCCGAATCTTCTTGAATTAAACACATCATTCACGCTAAATGTTAACACACCACGGCTGTTTTTCAGAAATTCCTTTCTCAGTGCCATATCAACATTGTATTGCTCTTTCCTGCGCCCCTGTGGAATAACTTCAGGAGATTCATACTCACCCGTAACCTGCACGCTGAGTTTTTTAAAGATGAATGAATTTTCTGATGGGAATTTATAATTTGCAATCAATTTGGCATCCCAGTTAAAACCTTCATTACTCAGATCAAGGTCATTGATCACTGCATTTACCTTGCGATACATCAGGTTGATGGTTGGGGTAAGATCAAAATTATTACCGATTCTGTGCTGCAGTGTAAACTCAGCGCCGAGCCTGTTGTTGCTTTGTGCATTCACAAAAGTATTCAGGATTGCATTCGGGTCAACCGCTGCGTTGTTAAGCTTTTCAAACTGTGCTGCGCTGATGGTATCGCTGTATTCTGTGATATCGTCAGGATTGGTTCTGTAGTAAACAACAGCAAGAAAGTTCCCGCTTTTATAGTTGTGATTATAGTTTACCTCAAATGAGTTGATAAACTCTGGTCTCAAAGCAGGATTACCCTGACGGAGATTCACGGGATCTGTGATATCAACAAATGGATTCAGCTGCCAGAAATTTGGTCGTCGTATCCGACGTGAATAGTTGACCTGCAGGTCATGCCCTTCAGAAAGTTCTTTTGTAAGGAACACACTTGGGAACAAGGCATCAAAGATATTTTTGATTTGCTTTGGATACTGGTAACCAAATTTTTGTGCGCTGTCAACAAGTTCACCATCAAATTTAGAAGTCTCAGCACGCAGACCCAGTTGATATTTGAATGTTTTTGCCGCGCCGGAGAAGGTCACATAAGCTGCATTCACATTTTCACGGTAATCGTAGTTGTTACTCAATGGCAGTTTTGTTTGTGAGCCATTCTGCGCAACTGAAAACGCATTGAAAACACTATTGTAATTGTTCAGGTAAGTTCGCACACCCATTTCCCACTTGGCTTTTTCTGAGATCGGGTTAATATAGTCAATCTGAACAGTCAACTGATCATTGCCACTGTTTCCAGCGTTCTGAACACGGTTAGGATCCTGGTAAACTGAGCCATCAGTATTGTAGTAGTTATTGATGATGTTTGAGTTGTCGCGGCTTTTCCCGGTATTATAGCTGATATCTGCGCCCAGTTCCTTTCCTTCTTTTGCAAAGCTGTGTTTATATATAAGCTGTGTATTACTGCGGTCGAATCTTGCACTGTTGTTGGATAACCTGTCACCAAATCTTGTTGGTTGCTGGTTAACATCAAGATATTCCTGGTTTTGAGCTTCTTCATTTCCAAAACGACCCTGGACAAAATTCTGCGTCACAGTAATCGTATTTCTGTTATCCAGGAAGTAATCAAGACCAAAACGTACGGAAGAAAACTTTCTTTCACGTTCGTTGATTGAACGTTGGTTGAAATAATCATCTATCACTCCCCCGCTCTTGTTTTGCCTGAACGTCTGGGATCTGGCACGACCGCCCGATTGGTTATAGTTACCACTTGCAAAAAAATTGAACTTGCCTTCGCGAAGGTTCAGCGTAAGGTTGCCATTCAGGATGCCGGGAGTACCTACACCAACTGAGGCCATTCCATTCAGTCCGATTCTTTTGTTTTTCTTGAGGATCACATTAATAATACCACCACCGCTTGCTGCATCATATTTTGCGGATGGATTGGTGATCAGCTCTACCCTGTCGATATTATCAGCAGGAATCTGATCAAGTGTAAGGATGGTGGGGCGACCGTCGACAAAGATCTGGGGTGCTGCGTTTCTCAAACTTACATTTCCTTCAACATCAACTGTAACGGAGGGAATATTTTTCATCAGATCTACTGCAGTGCCACCTGCTGCGTTCAACGCGCGGTCTGCAGTAAAGATTTTTCTGTCGATGCCCATGGTCAGTGCGGGTTTCTGAGCGGTAACCGTTACTGATCCGAGCTCCTGTGCCCCCTGCTCAAGCTTTATATTACCCAGATCTTTTATAGGCGCCCTATCGGGAGCTAACGTAAAAAAGATTTCCATTTCCTGCTCCTTAAAACCAATAGCAGTGATCACAAGCCTGAAGGTGTCACGAACCGGAACATTGTCAATATCAAAGTCACCATTAGGTTTTGTAAGCATACCTCCCGCGAGACTGTCAGTGTTCCTGAAAAACAACTGAACAGAGGCAGCTTCAACCCCCTTATTGGAAAGCGGGTCAACTATCTTACCGACAAACTTACCACGTTGGGGAATCTGGGCGGGATCCTGTGCAACAACTCCAAGTACAAACAACTGCAGGAAACAGGCAATAACAATCTTCATCATTTTAATTTTTGGCAGGGGCTGAGATAAGCGGCAAAGGTCGCCGCCAATTCTAAATAAAATCCGTGTAATAAATTATAATATCGTTAAACAACCGAGGTTTAGACGATCGTTTAGTACAAAACTTGCGCCGTGACACAGATAGATTTTAATTCCATCGGTCATCACAATAGTTGGTCCGGATAAGATAAGCGTAGTTATAAATCAAAAAGCGAATGCACCGTAGGTGGCAGATCCGTTCAGGCCGGTCTTGTCATCCTTGATAAGATAAATTGGCACATCTTCGAGCAGATGTTGCATCCGGTCACAATCCATAAAATGTTCAAAATAGTTGTACTTCTCCAGTAATGGAAAAATTTTCGGTGGAATACCTCCCCCGAGGAACAACCCTCCGGTGGCTTTCATTTTAAGTACCAGGTTGGCAGATTCGCGTGCAAGATATTTTACAAAGAGTTGCATGGTTTTCACGCAGTATTCGTCCTTATCCTCCATAGCAGCGGTACTTACAATCGCAGAAGGATCTTCAGATTCGAGTTCTTGTTTGAGCCAGGCAGGTTCATCACCCTGTCTTTGCAGATTAACAAACTGGTAGATGTCATAAACTGCGGGACCGCTCACCAGCTTTTCCCAACTGATGACCTCGTATTCTTTTTGAAGGAACTGAGTCAGCGCAAAGTCTTCATCGCTTCTTGGTGAGAAATCGCAGTGACCACCTTCTGTTGGAAAAGGATGATAGAATTTTCCGTCCCAGAATAATCCGGCTTCACCAAGCCCGGTTCCCGGCGCTATGATTGCCATATTACCTTTAGCCAGTTGATTACCCGGACGTATCACGGTTAACTGCTCAGCATTCAGATTAGATAATCCAAAGGCTATTGCTTCAAGATCATTGATCATTGAAACATGATCAACTTTAAATGTTCGCAGCAACTCATCTGCATCAAGTGTCCAGTTGAGATTAGTCAGCTCCGCCTTGTTATCGATCACAGGGCCCGCGACTCCGAGACAGATCCGGTCAGGCTTTATATTACCGTTTTCTTCAATGAATTTTTGGATCATTGCAGCCACCGATTCATAATCGAGAGAAGCATATCTTTTTTCAGCCAGCAGTTCCAATTTGTTCCTGGTGGCGTGGTATAATGCGAGATTGGTTTTTGTGCCGCCTACATCACCTGCGATGATCTTAATGCCATTGATTGGTAATGTCTGTTTGCCGGGAAGTGAAACGGGAATACTGAATGACTCATTGAACACGGGCATCTGCTTAAATTTAAGGTCGAGGCGCAAATTTATCGAATTTGCAACACCTGGAAACACGAACGTTCCATTCAGGACCACTTCTTATTTTGAACGAATCTGCGAAGCTTCCCTCGTTTAATGCTACTGAAAAGTTCATCAGGCTGTTCATATATGCAAGGGGCGTGCCTTGCGGAACTTCAGCAAAGGTGTTGGCCAGGGGCATCTGCCCGGAATACACCACCGAAGTGTCATTCAGAATCTGAATTAAAATATCCTCCCCACTTTTAATATTCAGTTTTTTAAACAGCGAGTCCGGAATATTTGTCCATACGTTCCCATATTGTGGATCAAGTACGGGGATGTTACCAAGTATTTCATCGCCTTTCTTCAATGCTTCCTGGAAAGGCCGGGTTACTACTTTTGCGGGCAACACATGTCCCACTTCTTCAAAACTGATGGCACCGGAGGCAAGTCTCGCAGCGGTAAATGCATATACATCACGACCATGAAAGGTATAGGACTGCCCTGAGTTCTGGCGACGGTTGGTGGTTTCATCTATCTCCCTGATCTCGTCTATGCCAAGCGAATTTGCAACAAACTGAAGGGTGCCATTATCGGGAGAAACAAAGTAATGTCCCGATTTTGTTCGCATGACCACTGAATGTCTCATTGTACCAACACCGGGATCAACAACCGACACGAAAACGGTTCCTTTGGGCCAGTATACTGCAGTCTGTAACAAGCGATACGCTGCCTCCCAGGTATTGTATGGCGGAATTTCATGCGTAAGATCATAGAGTTTCAGGTCGTGGTCAATGCCATAAGCTATAGCCTTCATCTCACTTACAGCACCGTCTTTCAATCCAAAATCGGTTTGAAATACGATCGCCTGTTTTGGTTTCGCACAACCGATCAAAAGAAGAACTATCAGATACTTGTACATGATGTCGTGTTTATTTTGGTCTATCGCCTGGAAAACGCATGAACCCACATAAAAGCGGCGAATGCAACGAAGTAGATAAGTCCCATCACTCCCAACTCACCATCAACAAATACAGATACTAAGGCAGCTATGACGCTGAGGCAAACCAGCGACATGGAATAGATCTGCAGAAAATTGGAGCCTTTAAGTGTCCATGGAAACCGCATATGTCCCAGGGGAACCGATGCTGACATGAGTATCAGTCCTCCGGCCAGCACACCATCATCGGGTTTATTGAATCCACCCGGATACAGTGAAGCTAAACACACGATCAGTCCCATACCAATGGCGACTGTGAATGTGATGGCATTCCATCTCTCATTCGATGTAATTGCATATTTGCCATCGTTGTCGAACAGCAGGAAAAAATTCGCGAGCGGATTGATGATCCAGCTTGTTGCAACAAACAAAAGATAAAGTCCTATCACAACTCCACCCACGATCTTCCATTGACTGCCTGCTGCAGATGAGGCGCTGTCAAAGATTCGTACTGCTATCAATAAAGCAATCGGTATTGCCCATCTTGCTTGTTTGCTTTTATTGGTGATCCAGTAATTGTATTGTAACAGCCAGCGGTATGGAGCAACGCGCGACTTTAATGCTTCTTTAAGACCAGATCTTGCGGAGTCCATCGTAGGGTCAAGTCTTAATGCTTCCCGAAAATGTTTTGTTGCTTCACGATGCTTTCCCTTTTCGAGAAGATTGAATCCAACATTCACGTGTGTGTATTGATTCTCCGGATCTTTTTCCAATGCATTCTGCATAGTGATCACGGCATCATTTGTTCTGCGAAGTTTGTTAAGCGCAGTCGCACGGGCATTGAGGCAAGTCAGATCTTCAGGATCAAGTGCAAGTCCTTCGTCTGCTTTATCCAGCGCTTCCTTGAATTGTTTTTCTTCTATAAGGATCATTGCCCATAAACCGAAATAAGGTTCCGCATATGGATTCAGAGTTACAGCCTTCTTAAGATTCTGAAGCGCCAATGCATTTTTATCCTGCTGATAACTGATAAACGCAAGTAAGTAGTAATAGTAGTCTTCTTCCGGTGCGCGCGAGATGGCTGACTGGATCAGTTCGGTTGCCTTTGCATAGTCTTTAAATTCCATTCGGCATTTCGCCATCAACGACAATACATAGTCGTTATCCGGCTCAAGCTGAATAGCTCTTTTCAATTCTTTTTCAGCATCGGCAAAGCGCGAATGGTCAATCAGAACCTGCGCCCGATGTATGTATGCACCGGCATCCTGCATGCAGCTCTTTCTTTATTTTTTGATCTTTAAATACTTCAGGATCTCATCATACAAACCTGATTCATTGGCGTACAGCGCATAGTTTCTTGCGGATGAAAGCCACTCAAGCGTACTCGGTTTATGCACCTTCGCAGCCTTGAGTAAGTCCTTTGTATTGATGGTCTCCAGTTTTCCACTGGCAAGCGATGCTTCAAGTTTATCTTCGATAGCGATATCGATCATGGCCTTTATATCGGCACCCGAATATTCGTTGATCTCCTTTGCGATCTTTTTCGCGTCGATATCTCCCACAGGTTTGTCCTTCAACATCGTGGTGATAATGTCGATCCTTGCCTGTTCGTCCGGTGGTTCTACAAAGATGATCCGGTCAAATCTGCCTGGTCTTCTGAAAGCTGCATCCACACTCCAGGGAGCGTTGGTTGCGGCAAGAATCAATATACCATCGTTGTTTGAATTAACACCAT
>JBEVNF010000311.1:0-7696 GCA_040508255.1 Flavitalea sp. | reverse complement strand
AGCACTCATAGCCATTTACAAAACAGATATGTTCTTTGCCTTGTAATTTAGTCGATTCATTATAGGAAATAAATCCACCGGACATCGATTCGTTGTAGAAAGTAATCTTTTCGCCCTGTTGATTAACTGCTTTTTTCATACAGCTTTCACAGAGTCTTTCGGGATAACGGGGAGAATAAGTTATTGGATTACTACAAATAAAACATTCGGCCTGTGTGGTAGTTTGGGTCATCGTTTAATATTATGTATCAATGCATCCTTGTTGTACTTGCTCCGGTACGCCAATGGAGAAATGCCTGTGATCCGTCTGAACAACTCACGAAAAGCTTTGAGATCCGAATAACCAACTTCATACATCACCTCACTGATTGTTTTCCTCGTGGTCTCAAACGCCTTTTTTGCTGTTTCAATCTTCACTTTTTGCGCATACTCAGCGGGGGTAGTTCCGGTTGCTTTGATGAAACGACGATCAAAGTTGCGCCGGCCAACCGCAAGACTTGAAGCCAGGTCTTCAATCGAGATCTTTTCGTCCACTTTCGTTTCAATGAATTTCTGAGCCTTCCTGATCAACTCATCGCTATGTGACTTCTGACCATTGAATATAATAAAAGTTGACTGACTTTGTCTGTCCATCTCGATCTGAAAAACCTTCGAGCAAAATATTGCAGTTTCCCTGTCGTAATATTTTTCTACGAGATAAAGTACGAGGTTAAGAAAAGAATAGGCTCCACCATTTGTATAAATACCAAACTCATCGGTGATCAGTTGATCTGTTTTCAGTTTAATGTTTGGATACAATTGCTTTAACTGACCAGCAGCGGACCAATGCGTGGAGCAATTTCTTCCATCAATCAAACCAGCCGCGGCAAGCAGGTAAGCGCCGGTACAAATACTTGCGACACCTGAACCCGCACGATACCGGTTGCCGATCCATTCGATCAGTTCTTTATTTATTTCAACAGCTAACTTGTATTGATGATTAAGTGAAGGAACAATTATCAGATCAGTATGTGCAATCGAAGAAATATGTTTATGAGGCCTTGCAGCAAACAACCCTCCATAAAACTCTACCTCCTTTGAAATGCCCGCGAGTTCGATCCTGAAAACTTCCTGCTTGCCATGTTCCTGTTGATATAAGTTGGCACGGCTAAATATCTTGTACGCGCCAACAATACTACTGAGGTTGTTCTCGCCATCAGGAACAAGTATGGTCATATGCTTCATAATCCGGGTTTGTTATGAAGTTAGGGAAAAGGGCCGTCCAAATCAACCCGGCAGATTGTCTGAATACCACCCTTACATAGTCAGATTCGGACAATAGTTTTGAATGGATCAAAATTCAACATTATTCATTATGAAAAAAACAACCGGAAGTTTAGCTTTTACCGCACTGGTCTTAATCAGCGCGCACGCAGTGAGCCAATCCCAGATTTTAAACCAGGATCAAAAGATGACAAACATATTCATTCAAACAAAAAGTCTCACTCCACAGGAAAGAGACTCTGCAGTACAATTGCTACAACAAACCGAAAAACAGGTTCTTGAATCAGTTAAAAATTTAACTGAGAGACAATTGAAATTCAACCCAGCAAAAGACAAATGGAGTGTTGAAGAATGTATAAAACACATTGCATCCGCAGAACGAACACTTTGGGTAATGATTGAACAATCGCTCAAACAAACAGAAAATCCTGCCGAAAGAGCTGGTATTAAATTTACTGATCAGCAACTTGTAAATGCAGTAAAAGATCGCAGCAACAAGTCAAAAACTTTTGCTGCGCTGGAGCCTTCGAATGCTTCCTACAAAACATCTGATGAAGCATTAAGATCGTTCAAAACAGACAGGAAAAAACTAATAGGCTTTGTAAACAGCACCAACGCTGATTTGCGGAATCATGTTTCTGTTTTATCAATCGGAACCTACGATGCATACCAGTTTATCCTGTTGATCGCAGCTCACAGCGACAGGCATACACAACAGATCAACGAATTAGTATCATCTGATATCTTTCCGGATCCTGCTTAACGAAGATTGTGTTATACCAAGATAGGAAGCCAGGTATGTCAACGGAATACGGTTTACCATGTTTGGAAAGTTGTCTAAAAACTTCAGATATCTTTCTTTTGCATCTTCTGTCATCATAGGACTTATCCGTGTGATCTTGTCTGCCAGACCCTTTGCTGTCATTTTTGCCATAATAGCATCCCAGCCAACAATGGTCAATGAAAGATCATCGAGTGCAGATTTTGATAACACGATATATTCTGTATCAGTTACAGTCTGTGCATATTCGTTGGATGGAATTCCCTGGTTAAAAGCGATGATATCAACCAGGAAATGATTTTCGTCGAGAAAATATTTCGTGATCTCTTCGCCTTTGTTGTTATAATAAACAATTCGCATGATCCCTTTGATAAGAAATATTATCTCACGTGGAATTTTTCCGGCTTCCTGATAGTAATTGTCTTTCGCCAGTTCCTTTATAACAATCTTACTTTTTATAAGATCGATCTGCTGTTGATTAAGATGGCCAAATTGCAGTATGTAGTTAATGAGTTGCTCCATGTTACTTCATTTGACTTCTGAGCAATTTATCAAACATCTTGTCGGAAAGCAATTTTCGCATGGTCAACATAGGTTTAGCCATTGCACCAGCTACATAGCGTGTTCTTGGGTTTGACGCTTCAATCGCTTTTTTGATAACTTTTGCGATCACGATGGGCTCACTTGAATTCTTTTCCATGTTTGAATAAGATTTGATCAGGGCTTTGGCAAGTTTACTGTATCCCGTTTTTCCGGAAACTCTTTCAAGATCCGCTCCACCGATCTCCATCATTTCAGTTTTTGTCCCGCCGGGCTCAACTACCACCACATCAATCCCAAATTGTTTTACCTCATTGCGCAGTGAATCGCTCAATCCCTCAATCGCAAACTTACTTGCATGATACCAGCTTCCCATGGGCAATGCCACTTTTCCACCCACTGACGAAAGATTAATGATCTTGCCAGACTGTTTGGCCCGCATACCCGGCAACACCAGCTGAATAAGTCTGGCTGCGCCAAACAGATTGATCTCCATTTGATTCCTGGCCTCTTCAAAGGGAACATCTTCCAATGCACCATACGATCCGAGGCCAGCACTATTGATAAGAATATCAATCCCACCCACTTCGTGATTGATTTTGGACACACATTCCACGATACTCTTATCATCAGTTACATCTAACGTGATCGGTTTTACACCAAAAGCTGACAACTCCTCCAGCTTATTGGTTCTGCGGGCTGCACCGTAAACGATGTAATTATTTTGTGAGAGATATTTCGCGGTTGCCTTACCAATGCCGGATGAAGCTCCGGTAACCAGGACAGTTTTTGCCATTTTTTTTTGTTTTAATGATGGCATAAAACTAAAATCCGGAGAAATCATTTTACTTGCCAAATGGCAAATAATTCATCAGTGTTTCAAACTATCCGGAGGAGGCAGAAAGAACCATTCATCTGCATATGGTTTGAGTAATTTGGTTGATCCCGTAGGACCCCAGCTTCCTGATGGATAGTATTCAAGTTTTCGTTTTGGATGCTTTTTCCAGGCCTCGAGAATTGGCATCACCACTTTCCATGCTGTTTCAACCTGGTCGGCACGCATAAACAAAGTTGCATCACCATTTAAGGCGTCAAGTAATAAAGTTTCATATGCTTCAGGAAGTGTTTCGGTATAATGTTCCTGGTAGGTAAAGTCCATCTCAACCGGTTTCAATCTCATCTGTAATCCCGGAACTTTACTTTCAAACAACAGGCTGATCTCAAGTTCAGGCTGAATACTGATCACAAGCCTGTTTGGCACAATATCATCCTTGAAGATCTTATGAGGTGTATCCTTAAACTGCACAACAATCACCGAAGATTGTCTTGGCAGCGATTTACCGGTACGCAGAAAGAACGGAACACCCTTCCATCGTTTGTTATCAATAAACAGCTTTGCAGCAACATAGGTTTCTGTTGATGATCCTTCGGCAACCTGCTCTTCCTGTTGATATCCTACTCTTTTGGCATCACCAACCTTTCCTTCCGTGTATTGTCCGCGAACTACATTTTTAAATACTGTATCAGCAGTATATGGACGCACCTTCTTAAGCACATTATTCTTTGCATCACGGATCAATTCAGATTTGTAAGCACCCGGACATTCCATCGCAACTATACATAACAATTGCAGCAGGTGATTCTGTATCATATCACGCATAGCACCACTGGCGTCATAATATCCACCACGTTTACCAATGCTCACTGCCTCGGAAACACTGATCTGAATATGGTCGATAAACTGGTTATTCCACAACGGTTCAAAGACATAGTTCGCAAAACGAAATGCCATGATATTCTGAACAGTTTCTTTACCCAGGTAGTGATCAATACGGTATACCTGCTTTTCATCGAATCTTTTCTGCAAAAACAAATTGAGTTTATGCGCAGAAGCAAGATCAGTTCCAAAAGGCTTTTCAACAATCATACGATGCGATGCGACTTTCGTACACAACCTGTGCTTGTATACGGCATCAGCAATAACCTCAATGAAACGTGGAGCAACAGCAAAATAAAACAACCTCGTTCCTGCCTGGCCATTTTGCGCATCAAATGCTTTGAGCTTTTCCTTAAGCGTTGTATAGGTTTCCGCTTTGAGGAAATCACCTTGTATATAATCCACGTTCTTTGCAAAAGCTTCCCATTCTGCAGGTGCGGCTTTGCCATTTCTACTGAACTCATTAATGCCCGCAAGCATCTCATTCCGGAACACATCTTCCTCCATTCCAATAAAATCCACACAATAAATTATAAATTCTTTGGGCAGATGGTTTTCAATATAAAGATTGTATAGTGCGGGAATCAGCTTACGTTTCGTAAGATCACCCTGTGCGCCAAAAATTGTGATCGCAGCTGAATTACTTTTTGCCTGGGTCATAGAGCTTGCCTTTTATTATCAGACAAACTTAACTCATAATGATGGTTATGCGCACGGTGACGTCGCCATATGTAGTCTTAGAAAGTTAAAGTTTCAGATTTCAATACCCATCACTTCTAAACATACAAGATCACGACGTATATCGACAATTCTATTCCGGATTCTTATCACCACGGATAAGCTCCCTCGGCCTGGTACTCTTCACTAAAATATTTTCCGGTTGGACCATCAGGACCAATCAATGCATACTTTACAATACGCTGTGCAGCCTGTGCAGTTGTACTTGTGCCTTGTCCTCCTGTGAAATCAGTCTGGGTATATCCCGGGCAAACTGCATTAATCTTAAATGAAGTTCCCAGTAATTCATGCGCAAGATTCACCGTATACATATTCAATGCTGCCTTCGAGGATTGGTAGATCACATAGCGTTTTGGATAGTGAAGATTCTCAAGATCACCAGCCATGCCAAGTGAAGCCATTGCTGTGCTTACATTCACAATTCTTGGCTGGGAAGCCTTCTTTAGCAAACCTACAAATGCAGCGGTAACCCTGACTACTCCAAATACATTTGTTGCGTATACCCGTTCAAATTCTGCAATTTGCGATCCTAATGCAGTCTGATCATATGCTCCGGAGATACCCGCGTTGTTGATGAGAACATCCAATTCTTTGATCTTTGAAGAAAGAATGTTGGATGCGTTATCAACTGATTGCTGATCCGTAACATCGAGTTCCAGGACCTCAACATTTTTTAATCCATTACGGTTCAACTCGCTGACGGCTTCTGCTCCGCGTTGTGCGTCACGACACCCGAGGTATACATAAAAACCTTTTTCTGCGAGAAGTTTCACAACTGCGAAACCTATGCCCTTATTAGCACCTGTAACTAATGCTGTCTTCATGATTATTATTTATGAAGACGAAAATAGACGAGCGTCTGACGGAACCGTGGGACAAATCTTTTAAATAACCGGACAAATCAATTCTCAGATATTTCCCTCAGCTCAGTGAGATATTTGCTGACACTTTTACCTGTAGTCTTCCTGAACAATCTTGAAAAATAACCTGGATCATTAAACCCCAGATTATACGCAAGTTCTTTGACAGAGATGGATGAATACTGAAGTTGTTTCTGTGCCTCTAGCATAAGTCTGGATATGATCCACTCTTTCGGCGAAATTCCTGCATACTCTTTTACAATACCATAAAGACTACCCGAAGTAAGGGCAAGTTTATCCGCGATACCCTGCACATCATGTTGTTCAGTAAGATTACTTTCAACGGTAAGTTTAAAATCGATAAACTTTGACAACCGGGATCCCTGTATGAAACCAATCCCTGCATGTTGTTCAAAGTAAGCAGTATTGAACTCTGTAAGTAATGCATGCATATATGAAAGTATCAGATCAACTTTACGTTGCTTCTTCGAAAAATGAAGCAACTGAAATAAACTCAGGAACAGGAACTTTATCCGCTCCTGTGCCATCGCTTCAAAGCTGATATAATTTATACTTAAGGGATCGATAAGAAATGGATAGGTACCGGGAAGCAGCTTCAATGTACTTTCATCAAATGAAAGCATATACTGCAGCATTGTTTTATCATACGGCCTTTTTGTGAACACCTGGTTGGGAAGCCCGAATCCGACCTGGCCATCTGAAATGGTGAATTCTTTCAGATCTGCTTTGAAGGTTGCAGAACCGTTATCGATATACTGAAAATAATAGAAAGATAGTTTGTGAGGTTGCGTAAGAATTTCCATCACTTCATCAGGCAATGCAATAGAACAATCTTTGTTGAGAGCGATCCTCACCTTTTCGTGATGTCTTATCCGTTCAAGAAGACCTGTAGTTTCAACCATCAGTACGTATTTGAAATCTATAACGACAAAGGACGATTAAAGTTTGGAACCAAAAACAATCCGGTCTGATTTCTGTATTGTGAAATCAACTAAATTCAGGATATGAAAAAGACAACCTTAACCTGCATTGTTATCGTCGCCTCTATAATTTCTTCATGCGGCGATAAGGCACCCGAAAAAGAAGCAGCCGGCACAGACACAACTGCTAACACACAAGCCACTCCAACTGAGGCAACTCCGGCACCTGCTACAGACACAACCAACAAGGCCGGGAATTTTGACTTTAACGCCCTCCCTTTATCAGATAAGCCACTTGGCGAGTTCCCCTACATCAAAATACCAAAGGGTTTTCAGGAACAGAATAAACCCGTAAAACGAAATTTTGATAAACTGTTTTTTGAAGTGAACGGAACCATGGTACCGTTTGAAGGAAAAGTGTACAAAACCAATGTCACAAAGGCTACAAATGACGGTGAAGATTTTTCTTTCCCATTGTTTGATAAGAGTATGACCGAGGCTATCACTGCTCTCGGTGGCCTGAAAATCTTTGAAGGTGCTATCACACGTGAAGAATACGAACGCTATAACAAACAGGCTCCGTATCTGGGTGAAGATGGTTCGATAGGTTATGCAGATGAGCCAACAAAGGTTTTTATCATTCGCAGAAAAGAGGGAGATGATGTTTTGATACAATACACCGGAAACAATGCTTCCGCCAAACTAAATATCCTGCAGAAAGCAGCTTTGGATTCTGCTGCAGTAAAATAATAACAAGGCAAAGACTATCCTCAAAAGACCTGCTTCGGCAGGTTTTTTTATTTCCGGATGATGGCCGAAATTTTAATATAAGAAAATAGATTACTCTCACGTTATT
>JBEVNF010000469.1:0-4908 GCA_040508255.1 Flavitalea sp. | reverse complement strand
GCACTATTCGCAGAACGTTACAAACGTTTCACAAAATTGGGTGAGTTAATCGAATCACAGAATAAAGACTAATGAAACAATACGAAGCACTCAGGAAAGAAGCTTACGAAGCAAACATGCAATTGCCTGCATTGGGGTTGGTGCTTTTTACTTTCGGAAATGTAAGCGCAGCTGATCATGCTGCAAAGGTGTTTGCAATAAAACCAAGCGGTGTTCCCTATAATGAGCTTACGCCTGAAAAAATGGTGATAGTTGACTTTGATGGCAACACGATTGATGGCAAAATGCGTCCTTCATCAGACACAAAAACACATGCTGTTCTTTACAAGCACTGGCCGGAAATAGGTGGCATCTGTCACACGCATTCAACCTTTGCAACCAGCTGGGCGCAGGCGCTGCGTGATATTCCACTGTATGGTACCACGCATGCGGATCATCTTACAACAGATATTCCCTGTGCACCTCCAATGAGCGATGAAAATATTGCAGGCAACTATGAATATGAAACGGGTTTCCAGATCATCAATCATCTCTCTGCAAATAACTATAGTCATAAGGAAGTTGAAATGATCCTTGTTGGCAATCATGCGCCATTTACCTGGGGAAGCACTGCGGCGAGGGCAGTATACAACAGCGCAGTGCTCGAAGAAGTAGCAAGACTCGCTCATCTTACCGAACAGATAGATCCCAAAGCAAAACGCATGAAGGAATCACTGATCAGGAAACACTTTGAACGCAAACATGGTCCTGATTCTTATTACGGCCAGGCTAATTTATAATTAAATAACATCTCACAAATACACCATATGGATTTAAAAAAACTCGAAGTCTGGTTCATAACAGGAAGTCAGCACTTATACGGTCCTGAAACATTAAAACAGGTAGATGATCACTCAAAGATCATCTCAGCCGCTTTGAATAAGCACATAAGCATTCCCGTTAGTGTGGTTTTCAAGCCGGTAGTAAAAACTCCCGATGAGATCTATAAGATCTGCCAGGAAGTAAATACTGCACAAAATTGTATAGGTGTGATCGCCTGGATGCACACCTTCTCCCCTGCAAAAATGTGGATCGGTGGTTTGAAAGTTTTGCAGAAACCAATGCTGCATCTTCATACACAATTCAACCGTGACATTCCATGGGGTGAGATCGATATGGACTTCATGAACCTCAACCAGAGTGCGCATGGTGACCGCGAGTTTGGTTTTATCATGTCGCGTATGCGTCTGAACAGACGTGTTGTTGCTGGTCATTGGGAAGATGGTGATGTGATCGATCAGATCAACGGCTGGACAAGAGCCGCAGCCGGCTGGGCAGACTGGCAGGGTGCAAAATTTGCAAGGTTCGGCGACAACATGCGCCAGGTAGCAGTTACAGAAGGTGATAAAGTTGAAGCTGAATTGAAGTTTGGTTATTCTGTTAACGGTTATGGTATCGGTGATCTTGCTGCTGTGATCAACCAGGTTACAGATAAAGAAATCGATTCGCTTGTAAAAATATATGGTGATCAGTACGAGATCGCAACTTCACTGAAAAGTGGAAATGAACAATATGCATCCCTGCGGGAAGCGGCAAAGATCGAAACAGGTCTCCGCTATTTTTTACAGGATGGAAATTTCAAGGGTTTCACAGATACATTCGAAGATCTTCACGGTCTTGCACAACTGCCTGGCATCGCTGTTCAGCGTCTCATGGCAGAAGGTTATGGTTTCGGAGGAGAAGGGGATTGGAAAACATCTGCCCTTGTGCGCGCAATGAAAGTGATGGGTGCAGGTCTTGCAGGTGGTAATTCTTTCATGGAAGACTATACCTATCATTTTGATCCTACAAACAGAATGGTGCTCGGTGCACACATGCTGGAGATCTGTGAGTCGATAGCAAGCGGAAAACCTTCATGCCAGATCCATCCTTTGGGAATTGGTGGAAAAGCTGATCCGGTAAGACTTGTATTTAATGTTGGTGCCGGTCCCGCTATCAACGCATCGGTGATCGATATGGGGAATCGTTTCCGTTTGCTTGTAAATGCAGTGGAAGCGGTAACACCTACTGATGATCTTCCGAAACTGCCAGTTGCAAGAGTGCTCTGGAAACCATTGCCGGATATGAAAACGGGTTGTGCGGCATGGATCTATGCAGGGGGAGCACACCATACCTGCTATAGCCAGAATCTGAACAGCACTCACATGCGTGACTTTGCGGATATGGCGGGAATCGAATGCGTGGTTATAGACAAGGATACCAACATCAATAATTTCAGAAATGAATTAAGATGGAACGAAGCATACTACACGCTTAACCGTCATTAATAATTTACCCATGCAGGTAAGAGTTACAACGCTTTTGCCTGCATGGCTCAACCAATCTGCATCCTGAAAGGATGCATCTTTAACCAATAACGACTGCTACATATGAATAATCTTTCTACCGCCGATCTCCTCGTGATCGTTTTGTATTTCGTTGGAGTATCATCTTATGGATATTGGATTTATCAGCGCAAGAAAAGCGCAAGTGCCGATACAAAAGATTTCTTTCTTGCAGAAGGCTCACTGACCTGGTGGGCAATAGGTGCTTCTCTTATTGCATCAAATATTTCAGCAGAACAGTTTATTGGCATGAGTGGCGAAGGCTTCTTTGTTGGTATTGCTGTTTCAGCCTACGAATGGATCGCTGCGCTCGCGCTGATCATCATAGCTGTATTCTTCATGCCGGTTTACCTGAAGAACAAGATCTACACGATGCCACAGTTCCTTAAAAGAAGGTACAATGAATCTGTATCCGTGATCATGGCGGTGTTCTGGCTGTTTCTTTATGTGTTTATCAACCTGACATCGATCTTATATCTTGGTGCGGTAGCGATCGATGGTTTGCTTGGTGGCGAATATCTTCATCCGATCATGATTGGCCTGGCTGTATTTGCACTTATTATCACACTTGGTGGTATGAAGGTGATTGGTTATACAGATGTAATACAGGTTGCCGTGTTGATCATCGGAGGTCTTGCTACAACCTATATGGCGCTTACTATTGTCAGCGAAAAATTTGGTCTTGGCAAAGATGCTATCGCAGGTTTCAAAATGCTGATGCAGGATGCTCCGGAACATTTTAAGCTGATCATACCCAAACCAACACCTGAGTCCAGCAATCTTGATATCCAGAAATATGTAGTGCTTCCCGGTATCGCAATGTATTTTGCCGGTCAGTGGATCGTGAATCTGAACTATTGGGGTTGTAATCAATATATCACTCAGCGGGCATTGGGGGCTGATCTGAAGACCGCGCGCAACGGGATCTTATTTGCGGGTCTGCTCAAACTGATGATGCCTGTAATTGTAATGTTACCTGGTATTGCTGCTTATGTTCTCTACAAGAACGGGCATCTTCCACAGCTTGCAAATGGTAGCAAGGACGGGGCATATTCGGCCATACTCGGGTTCCTCCCGACAGGGCTGAAAGGCTTGTCAATTGCTGCACTGACTGCTGCGATCGTTGCCTCGCTGGCCGGGAAAGCAAATAGTATCTCGACCATTTTCACGCTCGACATCTATAACAAATATTTCAATAAAGAAGCAGGGGAGAAGAAGATGGTTTGGATTGGAAGGATGACCGTTGTGGTTTCGATGCTTCTTGCACTTATCGTAACCTGGAAAGATTCGCTTGGGATCGGAAGCGAAGGTGGTTTCACCTTTATTCAAAAATATACAGGGTTCATCAGCCCGGGTATCCTGGCCATGTTCCTGCTCGGTATGTTCTGGAAAAGAACCACAGGTGCAGCTGCTATCGCTGGTCTCATCACTGGTTTTGGTCTTTCAGTGTTTTTCAATGAGTTCGCGCCGGCAGTGCTTGGAAAGGAAACTTTTCTCTATACCGCCTACGAATACACTAAGATGAACAACGGCATAGTCGAAACGGTTGTTGAAATACCGTTCCTGATCTGTATGGGCTGGTCCTTCTTTTTCACAATGGCTGTAATGATCATTATCAGTCTTGCCGGCCCGAAAGTGAGTGCGAAAGCCTTCGCGCTCGATCCATCCATGTTTAAACTGAAGCCATCTACCACGGTGATGATCGTAATCACGCTGATGCTTTTGTCTGTTTTATATGTGAAGTTCTGGTAGCGCAGATTTCTGTTATTGGGTATTTTATCTGTAATATTGAATCAGGGAGTAAATTTGCCGTTTGAAGGCAGGGTTGCTCCCTGCCAGATTGCTTAACCAATTATCTAGCTACATGAGTATTATTCAGTACAAAGATTATGACCGTCTTTTACTTGCGGTGGATTGTATCATTTTTGGTTTCGATGGCCAGCGTATCAAAAGTCTTCTTATCAAAAGAGGGTTTGAACCGTTGATTGGCCAATGGTCGCTGATGGGTGGTTTTGTGAAGAGTGATGAAAGTGTTGACGATGCCGCCAAACGCGTACTTAAACAACTTACTGGTCTTGATAATATTTACATGGAGCAACTGAACTGTTATGGCGATCCTTCGCGGGATCCCGGTGGTCGTGTTGTTTCAGTAGCCTATTTTGCCCTGATCAGTATCAATGAACATGAGGGAGAGGAATTGCTGCTCGAGCACAATGCTGAATGGTTTTCATTTGATGAGTTTCCCCCGCTGATCTTTGATCATGCACAAATGATCATGCATGCGAGGGAACGCCTGCAGCAGAAAGTGGCTAATCATCCAATAGGTTTTGAATTGTTGCCGGACAAGTTTACGTTGCCACAACTTCAGTCGCTTTACGAAGCGATCTATGAAAGCCCTGTCGATAAAAGAAATTTTACAAGAAAAATTTTATCGCTTGAAATACTTGAGAAGCTTGATGAAAAAGAAAGATCAACTTCAAAAAAAGGAGCGTTCCTCTATGTTTTTGACCAGGAGAAGTATAAGAAGCTGGAAAGCGAAGGCTTG
>JBEVNF010000448.1:0-4705 GCA_040508255.1 Flavitalea sp. | reverse complement strand
TTAAAAAGCGCGAAGCTTACAACAGGTTAAGAAATGCAGTTTATGTTTGTTATCCTTATGCGCGCCGTGCTTCGCTGATCCTGAATGATATCAACAAACACCTTGAATCGATCCCTGAAAAAAGCGATAGAAGAAAGTATATTAAATCACGTGAGAAGGAATTGAAAAAAGAGTTTTCAGATCCATTGACGAATCTTTCCATTTACCAGGGAAAGGTTCTGATGAAACTGATCAATCGTCAGACGGGAAATAACTGTTATGAGATCATCAAAGAATACAAGGGTGGGGTAACAGCCAGGGTTTACCAGACGGTGGCTTTCTTTTACAATAGTAGTCTGAAACAGGAATACGATGCAGCGGGAAAGGATAGTGAGATAGAGAAGATCGTGCTTGAGGTGGAGAAGATGTACAGCAGGAGATGATGATACCAACCGGGACCGCTTACACAGCCCCGGAAACCAATCTATAATTTTGTGATCTTTTCGAGTATGCCGGTTGTTGAAAATCCTTCCACTATCGGATTGATCACAACCCTGCCACCATTTTCAATAACTTCTTTAGAACCCACAATCTGTTCAAGGGTATAATCACCACCTTTTACAAGCACTTCAGGTTTTAATGCTTTGATCAATTCGATCGGTGTATCCTCATCAAAAAATATTACAGCGTCAACGATCATTAAGGAAGCAAGAAGCAGTGCACGACTATCCTGGTCATTTACAGGGCGGCTTTCACCTTTCAATCTTTTGGTTGATGCATCTGTATTCACGCCTACGATGAGGAAGTCAGCTTCTTTTGCAGCATCTGAGAGCGATGCGATATGACCACGATGCAACACATCAAAGCAGCCGTTGGTGAAAGAAATTTTCTTTGACTTCAGTCTCATACCTTCAACATAACGTAACAATTCCGGTAGCTTGAAAATCTTTGAACCAGTGAAATCAACTTTTTTCATCTGAAGGTTTTTTATTGATGTAGGGTAGCAATAACAATGCTACAAATCCGCTTAATACCTGCTGAAAAAACTGTACAGCCCACATGAGACTTCCGAAGGCCAGACCGAGACTTGCTTTCAGACCATACAGCAACATCGTTTGCTGCACAAAGATCGGGTACACACCAATACCACCTGGTGTTGGAATGATCATCGCGAGACTACCGGTTGACAATACCGATAAAGAAACCGGCAATCCAAAACCTGATGTTTCTTTCAATCCCCACATACCGATCTGTATGCTGAGCAGGAACATGATCCATATAAATATCGAATGGAACAGGAACCATTTTCTTTTTTTGAGATGACGTACACTTATTACCCCGGCCCATACACCTGCTACCACCTTGCTGATCTTTTGAATGAATGGCAGATGGGAAAACTTTTTATAAAGCATCCAGGTGCCACCGATAATAAGCACAAGGATACCAACGGCGATGGCTATGCGCCCAACGGAAAGAGATGATGTTTTAGATGCTACAATGCTGTTCAGCAGGCCCGAGATATAGTCTCCAATAACATCAACCTGTATCACCACCGTGATCGCGATAATGATCAGCAGGCAGATCACATCAAATGCACGTTCTGCAACGATGGTCCCGACCAGCTTATCGGCCGGTACCTTTTCATAACGCGCAAGGATGGTACATTTTAAAACTTCACCCAGTCTCGGAACGGCCAGGTTAGCCATATAGCCGATCAGCACGGCCATGTATGTGTTTGAAAGCCGGGTCTTGTAACCAAGAGGTTCCATCAGGATCTTCCAGCGCATGGCACGACTGAGATGGCTGAGCAATAAGGTCACTATTACGGGTACTACGAGCCAGTAGTTGGCACCTTCAAATGAATTCCTGATGTCTGTCCAGTCAGAAGGACTGATCTTCCTGAGCGACCAGAAAACAAGAAAGACACCGAGCCCGAGAAAGAAAACATATTGTAAGAGGCTCAGTAATTTTTTCTTCATAGTGGTGAATTAAAGCAGGTTCCCTGCCTTGGGAAATACGATCCAGGGTTTGAATGTTTTTGCTTTTTCAAAATCCATTCTTGCATAAGAGATCACGATCACAATATCTCCAACCGCTCCTTGTCTCGCTGCAGGTCCGTTGAGACAACAAACACCTGAACCACGTTTTCCTTTTATAAGATAGGTTTCGATCCTTGAACCATTGTTCACGTTTACAATCTGCACCTTTTCGTTTTCGATCATGTTGCCTGCATCCATCAGGTCCTCATCGAGTGTGAGGCTTCCAATATAATTCAGATTGGCTTCAGTAATCACCGCACGATGCACTTTCGATTTCAGAACTTCTATGTCCATATACCTTTTTCAGAAATTAGAACCGCAAAACTAATGATTAACTGATCACCATATTATCAATTAAACGGACTTCCTCCAGAAATGCCGCCACGAGGCAGACAAGAGAAGTTTTTCCGTCCCATTCATGTGTGATCTTCAGATCATTGGCTGTTGCGATCTCGATATAATCTACAGTAAAACCTCTTGATGTAAGATGCTTTTCTGCTTTTGCAATAAGGGGTAACAAACTGCCCGGCTTAATGTTGTTGCGGATGGTTGTCATGGCCTGGAAGATCGACGTTGCGGTTGTTCTTCCTGAGTCAGTCAGCCTTCGGTTGCGGCTGCTCATTGCGAGGCCATCGGCCTGGCGCACGGTAGGTGCGGTGATCAGTTTGACCGGGTGATTCATGATGCTGATCAGCCTGCTTACCACCATACATTGCTGGTAATCTTTCTGACCCATGAACAGCAGGTGAGGGTTGACGATAGTGATCAGCCGGCTCATCACCTGGCAAACGCCCTGGAAATGGCCGGGTCTTGAACTCCCTTCGAGAATAGTTTCAAGATAACCAAGATCAAAACGTTCGAGCCCGGATGTTCCGTTGGGGTAGATATCACTTACCCCGGGTATAAAAAGTATATCTGTACCTGCCGCTTCAAGCTTTGCTATATCATCGGCAATGGTCTTCGGGTATTTCTCAAAATCTGTTGCGTTGTTGAACTGGGTTGGGTTCACGAAGATGCTGCACACCGTAAGTAAGTCTTCTTTCAGCGATTGTTGAACCAGTTCAAGATGGCCGTCGTGCAATGCGCCCATGGTGGGTACAAAGCCGATCCTGTTGCTGCGGGAGCGTTGTTTCTGAAGGTATTCTGACAGGGCATCGGCTCTCTTAAAGAGTATCATTCTAAACGATTTAGTGGGCAAATATCACTCTAAAGCGGTCAAAACCTTGCTGTTGCTAAGATTTTACACAAAAAAACCTTACCTTTGCAAGCTGTTTTAAAGCGGTTATCCCAATTATTATCATAATGCTGACAAAGAAAAGAATTTTATTTATTGCCAATGAAATGTCACCATATCTGGAATTAACTGATTTTTCAGAGATAGTGAATAAGCTGGCGATAAAGGCGAATGAGGGTGGATACGAGGTGAGATGTATAATGCCAAGGTTTGGAATGATCAATGAACGTCGCCATCGTTTACATGAAGTTGTAAGATTATCGGGTATAAATGTTTCGGTTGATAACGATGACTATCCGCTCCAGATCAAGGTCGCATCACTCCCAAATGCGAGACTCCAGGTTTATTTTCTCGATAACGAAGATCTTTTTAAAAGGAAATATATTTTTCATGATGAGGAGGAAAAATGGTTTGATGACAATGGTCTGAGAACTGTATTCTTCTGTAAAGGTGCTCTCGAAACTGTAAAGAAATTCGGTTGGCCGCCAGATATCATTCACTGCAGCGGCTGGATGACAGGTCTTATTCCTTTGTATCTGAAAACAGCATACAAAAAAGAACCTGTTTTTGCGCACAGCAAAACCATTTATACTCTTGGCAATAATTCATTTAAGGAAAAGCTTGGTGCTGATTTCCTGAAAATTGCCAATATCAGTCCTAACATCAAGGATAAGGATCTTGAACCATTCAAGGATCTGAACAATATTGCCCTTCAGAGAGGTGGAGCTGCCTATGCTGATGCAATTACCTTTGGTGCTGAAAAGGTTGATAAAAAGCTTGTTGAAGAATTCGGAAAGGTCCGTGGTAAAAAGGTGCTCGCATATAACGATGATGCCGATTTAACAGACTATTTACAATTGTATTCCGATCTTGCCAAGTAGGGTGTAACTGCATACTATCATACAACAAACTTTTTGTGAAGAGGAAAATTTTAGCTCCGTTATCAGCTTTCGCGCTGTTGATTACTGTTTATACTGCCTGTACCAGGATCGATACCACTGACATCGGTAACAATCTTATCCCTGTTGTAGATAATATCAACACTTTTGATACCACGCTTGAGGTTATTACTGATAACTTTTTGTTTGATGATACATCAAGGGTTTTTGATTCAGAAAATCATGCGCTTGGTGTAATTGCAAATGATCCTGTTTTTGGAAAGATCTCCGCAGGTATCTATTTTAATTTTACTCCGCTTACTAATGGCAACTATCCTTTCATAGCAAAGGATAGTATCAAAGCGCCCGACTCTGTTGTTCTTTCTCTTGATTTCAGGAACGTTTTTGGTGATAGTCTCAGTAACCAGAATTTCCAGATCGCTGAGCTTCAGGGAAATCCTGGTTTCAATGATTCTGTTCGTGGATACAGGATTAATGACAATGCGTTGAATCTTGGTCCAACGATCGCCAATGTTTCCGTTGACTTTGACAGGTTGAATGAAACGAAGCAATTC
>JBEVNF010000430.1:0-3944 GCA_040508255.1 Flavitalea sp. | reverse complement strand
AAGTGCGACCTGCTGTTTTTCCAGGTCAAAACGGATCTTTATCCGGTTCCATTTTGTATGGAGTGAAAGAGAATCGATATCAAAAACATTGGAGGAGTTTTCATCCACCACAAAATTGAAGTTGCGGAGACGTTGATTGTAAACGATATCGATATTTTCTTTTTGCCTGTTTTTTTCTGTCTGACCAGGAACTGCGATTATCCGGACAATGTATCCGAAATAGGTTTCGAAACCGGGTCTGAAATTGAATTCAAAAGACAGCTCCATTTTTGACTGGAGACAAAATGGAGAGTTCCCCGTCAGGTCGAGTGCTGTTCTTTTTTCAGGCACAACTTCATGACTGCTGAACTGGAGACCGTGTGACTGCCCGGTGCCGGTATTTATCATCATACAGCAGGTTGTCATCACGTATATATATCTGAGAATGCGTCGCATAGTTAGTGCAGGCAAAATAGTCAATTCTGGCGTAGTGCCATGAAAATCAAAGTATCAGTATAAACTGTGAAATATTCCTTCAAATCGGTTTAGCTTCGCGCTTTTGAAATTCCTTAAAGTATATTGAGAGAAAAGATCAACGGCGTGGCGCGAACGGAGAAACTGAGATATTTTTTGATGATGCTTGCATGTACGTTGTTGCCTTTCATGATGAAAGCGCAGCACGATGCTGAATGGTTTCGCGGCGTTTGGCCCGGCACACATCATAACCCGATCAGCCTCCATAAAGATTTTGTTTCTTCTATGGATATCACGAAAATCTCAAAAAACACATTTGAAGCTATTTTCGAAAGTCACCTCGCTTCTGATACAACAGTACGTATTATCTCGCGGGCCAGGGGGAGAATTTACAATTCCTATATGAAGTTTGTTTCGGAGAAGGTGCTGTATGCAAAACATCCACCGAATCAGAAATGGGAAACACAATGCAATGAATGTGACTCTGCCCGACTTGATTTTAAGATAGATGCCGACAGGTTTGTGATCACAGCTACGAATAAATGTGATGCCCGTGCGCTTTGCCAGGGTACTGCTTATTTTTCACGGCCAATGGCACAGTTGGTAAAGATCGATAAGGGATCAATGCGTCGCTATGTTGCATCCTCAGCTGATGGTGCTTTGCAGGAAGGGTTCCGCAGGTACCAGGTTGAAAGTACGGTTGCGGAAAAGGAAGTGGTTGTTACGCCGGTTAAAAGAGAAAAGGGAAGCGACGAAATAAAACTGGTGCCCATTGCACCGGCCAAACGGGGCGAAGTAGCGGAAGAATTGGTCACATCCTACCAGGGACGTGAGGTGGAAGTTCAGCAAACCATCTATACAGGTTCTGATTCGGTTGATCTTATATTATATGATAATGGCGTTGTTGATGACGATACCGTATCTATAATATATAATGGAAGGGTCGTGGTTGATAAGATCCGGCTCACAGAATCTCCTCAATTGAAAAGGATCGGCGTAAGGCGAGATAAGAAGAACCAGTTGATCATGTTTGCTGAAAACCTTGGAAAGATCCCGCCGAATACGGCCTTACTAAGAATCTACAATGCTACCAACGAGGTTTCAGTTTACGCCAGCTCCGATTATAATAAAAGCTATAGTCTCATCTTTGAAAACAATAGTCCCAAAAGCAAACCGGGGGTAGCGGCCGAACTTTTCATCTGCTATTACTCGCGGTCCTATTGATTACTTCGTACGTAACTTTCCAGGTTGAAATTTGTTTGTAAATACAAAGCAACAAATCTATCAGACTGATTATCAGCAATTTTCCAGTATTTATCTTTTACAATTCGTTAACAATTTATTAATATTCTCTATATTTGCCGGTAACATAGCACGGATACCTTCGCGATTCTAAAATTTCCAAACTTTCAGGATATGTTTAAATCGTTCCTCCTTGTAATGCTTGCCGGGCTTGGTTTTTTCTTCAGCCAGCAAGTTTCTGCCCAGACCACGCAGGCCTCTATTGCCGGTAAAATAACAGACAACGAAAAGAAACCACAGGCGGGAGCTACGGTGACTGTTCGTAACGAATCAACCGGTTTCAACACAAAAACAATTACTACAGCACAGGGTGATTTTACTTTTAAAGAACTTCCATTGGGAGGTCCTTACACTGTAAATGTTACCTTCTCTGGTTTTGGTGAGCAGAAGCGAACCGGCTATATGCTGAACCAGGGTGATGCGGTTCGTGTTGATATCGAAATGCAGATCGAAGCCAGCGACCTCGCGGTTGTTGAGGTTGTAGGATCAGGCATGAAAAACAAGATCGAAAACATTGGTGCTGCAACAGCGGTATCTGCGAGAACCATGACCCAGCTTCCGGTGAACGGCCGGAACTTCACAACGCTGATGGATCTCTCTCCATTGAGCCGTGGTGGTAGCATCTCTGGTCAGCTTGGTTCTTCTACCAATTATACAATTGATGGTATGAACGCAAAGAACCCAACTTCAGCGGGTGCTACAACAAGTCGTTCAGGCGCACCTTATTCAATCTCGATCGAAGCAGTTCGCGAGTTCAAGGTCGTAACCAACCAATATGATGTTACTTATGGAAGAAGTGGTGGCGGTACAGTGAGTGCCGTTACCAAATCAGGTACAAATAAACTTACAGGAGCTGCATTCACTTATGGTCGTGCAAACCAGCTCGCAAGTAAATATGATATCCGTGGTAACCGTCGTTACAATGACTATTCTACTTACCAGTATGGTTTCTCACTGGGTGGACCGATCATTAAGGATAAACTTCACTTCTTTATCGCCTGGGATCATCAGCAGGACAATCGTTCGCTTGTGATTGCAGATGTACAGTCACCTGCGGATGAGAACAGATTTAATATTACACGTGCTACGCTCGACAACTTTGTACAGATCGCGCGTGATCAGTATGGTGTTTCTTCAAAACCACAGTTTGGTTCATTTGATAAACGTCGTGGATCTGACGCTGCTTTCGCAAGAATTGACTGGCAGATCAACAGCAAAAACCTCCTGACTATCCGTGACAACTTTACAAGTGACAGAAACAAACTGGGTCTTGTAGATAATACTGCAGTCAATCTTTACGAATCAACGGGTAATGATTTTAACCGTGATAACAGTTTGCTTGCAACACTCAGAACTTCCATCAATCCAAAACTTACCAACGAACTGAAAGTACAACACCTTTATACTTACCAGTCGAGTGAGCCGGGTGATGAACTTCCTTCGGCAAATATTCCAAGAGCAGTTGTTGAGAACGTTACATCCGTAATCGATGGTGCCACCCGATCAACAAGCATACAGATTGGCGGACACCGTTTTGCACAGGAAAATTTTGACAACCATGTTGTGCAGATCGTTGATAACATCTACTACAATACCAACAAGGTGAAATATACTTTTGGCTTTGATGCGATGTACACACGTTCACATTCAAAGTATGGTAGCGAAGTAAATGGCAGATTCCATTATAATGGTCTTGCTGCTTTCCAGAACAATCAGCCTTACCGTTACTATCGTGAAGTGCCTTTGCTTGCTGATCCAAGTGTTGTTGGCAATATTTTCAACTTTGGTGTGTATGGCCAGTTGCAGACTGATCTTGCTCCCGGCCTTAACCTGACAGCGGGGCTGCGTCTTGACTACGCTCATTATCCAAAATCACCTTTGAACCAGGTTGTGTTGGATGATCTTGGTCTTCGCACAGATAATAAGCTGAAATCATTTGTTGTTCAGCCACGATTCCAGTTTACCTGGGATGTGAATGAGGAGCACAGAGATTATATACGTTTTGGTGCTGGTATTTTTGCGTCTGATATCAACCACTACGTTACTATCAATAACCTTGTGTTTGATGGTTACCACTCAGCTACAGTTGATGTACGTTCGCCGAATATTCCTGCTGTCGATTTTGCTGCATATCGTGCAAATCCTTCAAGCGCTCCAACGTTACAGGCTTTCCAGTTACCAACAATCAA
>JBEVNF010000417.1:0-4828 GCA_040508255.1 Flavitalea sp. | reverse complement strand
AGGTTGTCTTACGTCCACGCACAACCGAAGAAGTGAGTGAGGTTATGAAGATCTGTTTCCGCGACCGCATTCATGTTACACCCCGTGGGGCAGGAACCGGTTTAAGTGGTGGGGCATTGCCGCATCTCGGCGGTGTACTATTGTCGACCGACAGGATGAATTCAATCTTAAAAATCGATGAACGTAATCTCCAGGTTACTACCGAACCAGGTGTGATCACAGAAACTTTGCAGGATGCTGTTAAAAAGCAGGGCTTGTTTTATCCGCCTGATCCGAGCAGCCGCGGATCCTGTTTTATTGGCGGTAATATCGCTGAAAACAGTGGTGGACCAAAGGCTGTGAAATACGGTGTGGTGCGCGATTATGTGCTGAATCTCGAAGTGGTGTTACCGAATGGTGAGGTGATCTGGACCGGTGCCAATGTGTTGAAGAATTCTACCGGATATAATCTCACCCAGCTTGTAGTTGGTAGTGAGGGAACACTTGGTATAGTAACAAAAATTGTGTTAAGACTGATTCCTCTGCCGCAATTTGATCTGCTGATGCTCGTACCTTTCAATTCGCTTGAGAAAGCGGGGGAGGCGGTGAGTGCTATATTTCGTGCAGGCTTTACACCGAGTGCACTTGAACTGGTGGAGATAGATGCCTTACAGATCGTAAGTCGTTTTGTTGATAACAGCATAGTGCCGATCACTGAAGGTGTTGAAGCGCATCTGATCATTGAGGTTGATGGCAATCATATAGATACACTGATGGCAGAGATGGAAAGCATTTCAAACCTGCTGGCAGATTTTGAAGCTGGTGAGATTTTTTTTGCAGACGACGCGCAGCAGAAGGCAGAGTTATGGAAAATGCGTCGCCGGGTTGCAGAAGCTGTAAAGATCACAGGTTATACAATTGAAGAGGATACAGTTGTTCCGCGTGCTGAGTTGCCTGCATTGATACGCGGTGTGAAAGCAATTGGTAAACAGTATAATTTTCATGCGGTTTGTTATGGTCATGCGGGTGATGGAAACCTTCACATCCGTATCCGTAAGGAGGGTACAGCAAACAGTATGGAAGATCCTGAACTGGTGAATGGTATCCGTGCTTTGTTTCAACTGACATATCAACTGGGTGGTACGATAAGTGGAGAACATGGGATTGGATTGATCCAGAAGTCTTATATGGATATTGTATTCAACGATGTGCAACTTGAATTGATGCGTGGCATTAAGAAAGTTTTTGATCCTTATAATATCCTGAACGCAGGAAAGATTTTTGACTAAAAATTTGATTAGATGAAACAATTGTTAATAGTATTTATGGATTTTTTAACTTAGTTTTCTGCATTTTCACAGGATGAACCACCTGTTGAAAAAAAAGGATTTGATCGCAGCAAACTTTTTGGCGGAGGTAATTTTGCTTTGAGTTTTGGGACAAACACCATCGTGAACATATCACCGCAACTCGGCTATCGCTTTAACAGGTATTTAGCTGCAGGTGTTGGTGTGAATGCTTTGTATTCTTCATTCAGATCAATCTACGCAAATGGTGGTGGAACAGCATCAAGGACGAATTATGGTGTTGCTGGTGTAAATGCGTTTGGCAGAGTATACCCGATTGAGTTTGTATTTCTACAGGCTCAGCCGGAAGCAAACTATGTTTGGGGTAAACAGAAGAATTACTTTGAGAACCGTGAATACAGGCTTGGCGGAAAAATTGTTCCATCATTGTTGCTGGGTGCGGGTGGTGCGATCCCAACAGGTAATACCGGTGCTTTCATTGTAATGGCACAATATGACGTGTTGCAGAATGAGCGTACACCTTATGGTGACAGGGTGTTCTTCAATTTTGGTTATAACTTTGGGTTTTAAAATACCCTGCATTGTATAGAATAGTGATGGCCACCATAAGGTGGCCATACTTTTTGTAACAAATGCAAATTGCCCGTTTTGCGACTCTGTTACTCCCTAAACGATTATCTGTTACCATGCGCAGCTTTCCATCTTTTTACCAATGTTTTCTGCTTTGGATTGATCCATATATCTGTTGAATTATAACCTGGTATCATGGGTTCTTTTTCATGACATTCACAATCCCCGGTTCTGCTGGCACGAACAGCAAGTGTTTTTTGCCTGTAGATGGAAGGTGTTTTTATTTCGACAACATTTGATTTCAGGCCGGGTTTCTTCGAGTAATATTCATCGGCCTCAAATTTCAAAAGCTTACCCTTGTATGAGGCCACAACTGTGATGTTGTATTGTCCCTGTTCTGATTTGTCAGTTTTTATTATAGCGGTGTAAACGCTTGCTTCTTCTTTTTCACCGGCAGCTCCTGTGTTTTCATGAAATTTCACGATCTGTATTTTTCCTGAAGGTGTTCTTACATTCGCCTGCATCTTTACTCCCGGCAAAGCAAAGCCATACATGAGCTTTCCACGAAGCTGAATTTCTTCACCTGCCTTGATATGATATTTCAGCGCGGTAACCTCAAACCGGATTTTTTTATGCACTTCAAATCCTATTGATCTGAATCTGGTAGCACGGATATTTCCAAAAACCTCCACTGTCCATTTGCCCGGTTTGGGGTTGGTGATATCGTAAAAGATATAAGGCTCTTTATTATTTACAAGCCTGATATTGGCCCCGGGTGCGATCACCGTTCCTGAGGGGTCAGTTACTTTGATCCTGTATCTGAATTGCGGACTATACCATTTCACTCCCAGTGTAGCGTTTGTGCTGCCGGGTGTTATCTCAACAGGAAACGAAAATGAATCAGCACCTGGTTTGGTGGTTACTCTTCCTGGTTCTCCCCATTTGAATAAAACAGAATTGAGTGAAGGTTTATAAACAACATCCACAGTATTGCCATCGATTTCATCAAACGATTTGATCGCGCTATTTGAACGGCTGAGACCGGACACATGCGCAAGTGCATCTGAAATTGCATCTGCCGCAACGCCATCCGAAAGATCTCCCGGTATTCCGAAATACATACCCCCGGTGATATCAGCTATCGATTGAAGTAATGGAACATCCTGGTCAGATCCAAGTCCAATGGTATACACTTTCACGCCTGCGGCAACTGCATCTGGTAAAACATCCTGGGCAGTTTCTGAACCTGTATTCTGCAATCCATCCGTAAACAGGATAATTACCTGTGCAGCAGCAGAGCCGGCGGCAAGAATATTCGTGAGACCCATTCTTAACGCATCACCAATACCTGTGTTTCCACCTGCCGTGGTTCCGTTTACAATGGTATGCCGGTCATCGCGCCAGGTTACCGCATCAGCGGGAATTGCAGGCACTTCACTCATGGCTGAACTGAGATTGGAGGTGCTTGAGAATCGCACGATTCCAAGTTCTTCTCCGGGATTGACATAGTCCACCCAGAAATTTGCACCATTGATGAGCTGCGAAATTTTATTGCCCATCATGCTGCCTGAACGATCGAGCACAAGCATATAACGTTGCGCATTGATCAGCTCAACGCATACTGTTGCGGGAGGGTTGGGCGAAGGAGCGGTCAGAGTAGGACCGCCTGAACCGGGAACAGTGAGGTTATAGGGGATATTCCCATGGTTCGCGTTATTGCCCATGTAGGTCCAGCATGACTGGTTGTCGTTATAATTATTTTGGTTGTTATCTGCAGTAGCATTGTGATTACCGTCATGACAAAACTCATCCAGTTCACCCTGTTTGATCACAGCTGTGCCTGCGGTATAATCAGCGAAAAAATCGGCGAAAGTTGCATAGGAATTTCCACCGGCATCGGTCCACTGATTATTGAAATCCCAGCTATATCCTTCCATCAGGGAAGCTTGTGTCGTAATATCGCCCTGGCAGGTTGACCCACCATTGTATTCATCTCTCAGATCATACAGGTAATGCGATAATTCGTGTGCGAAAATCGTTGCATAATAGGTATAATCCTGTGACATGTCAAGTGACTCACCAGTAAACCAAAGTCTTGCAGAGGTTGAATTTGGCCAGACATCAGCATTCGGATGGATCCAGATATCAGCACCTTCGCCACCAAGGCCATTCGGAGCGTAGTGAACGCTTGCAATGTATTGCTGGCCATCAGTTGCGTCGTAAAGGATTTTCGAAACCTCCTGAAACGTCTGGCAAAGAAAATCAAGTTCCTGCGGTGCAGGTGTGTAGCGTAAGGAAATACTAAGGTGAAATTTTCCATTGTTGTAGAAGCCCATAAAGAAAGATTGAATAAGTGGTTAAATGGATTACTCAGATCGTTGAGGTTGTTCAAGGCAAAGCGAGTTAAACCATGGCTGCATGCAGCCGTAAACCGTTTCATTGTACAAACGGGTGTAAAACTTAGTCGGGGAGACTATCAGATGGGTAACAACAATAAAAGAAAAATTCTATCCGATCTTATTAAAAATCTCAACCGGCGTTTCACAAAATATCAAACGCTCTTCAGTCGATTCATATAAAAAACCTTCTCTTCTCGAATTTTCAATATGCAAGCGCAGGTAATTATAAAAGCCGTCAGAATTTAAAATGTAGATTTTTTTATCGTGGATCTTGAGCTGGTTCCAGGTAAGCATCTCAAACAATTCATCCATTGTTCCGAATCCGCCCGGCATGATGATCGCAGCATCGCAAAGTTCGTACATCATCTTTTTTCGGGTATGCATATCCGGTACCACCGTCAGTTCACTTAGCCCGAGATGCTGTTGCTCCCATTCAATCAGCACTTTTGGTATGACTCCGTTCGCCCTGCCGCCGCCGGCAAGTATCGCATCGGCGATAATACCCATCAGTCCCACCTTTCCACCGCCATAAACAAGTTTAAGATCAAGAACGGAAAGTAGTCTTCCCAATTC
>JBEVNF010000365.1:0-5184 GCA_040508255.1 Flavitalea sp. | reverse complement strand
GAAATCCCCTCCTTATGCCCGTCAGTTTAATCTATCTCTCCATTTCTGAAGCAGTCAGGCGAAATCGTCCGACCAGTGAAATAATCCACGAACTGCAGGAACAAAGCCGTGATGACCCTGAGCAAATGTTCAGGATCATTGTGAATGATCTTGTTGAGTTGATCAAAAAGAACCAGGCTAAAAATGAAAAGCCCGCCGGATGAATTCCCTGTATTTGCGAGCTGTTTTTAAATCAGCTTATCAGGTGTTAAAGGAAGATCTCTTAAACGTTTCCCTGTTGCGTTAAACACAGCATTCGCAATGGCAGCGGATACGCCGGTGATACCAATCTCTCCTATTCCCCTCGCTCCTATTGGAGAAATATGCGGATCTGGTTTGCCAATGAAATGAACATCAATCGGTGGCACATCGAGATTTACCGGAACATGATAGTCAGCCAATGTACGTGTTGTAGCATTCCCCCATCTTGTATCATATTCTGTTGCTTCCATTAATGCCGCGCCTATCCCGAAAATCACTCCACCGATAATTTGTGATCTTGCAGTTTTTTCATTCATGATACGTCCCACATCCTGCACGCTCGCAAAACGCTTTACGCGGATGGTGCCAAAATCCTCATCAACCCAAACCTCTGCAAACTGTGCACCGAATGAATGAAACGCATATTTTTTGATATCACTGTTTTCTTCGGCAGGTATTTCACGTGGTGTACATAAAGCAGAGGGAATAGTGAGTCCTGCACCTGACACCGGCAATGTCGTAGCACAAGCTTCGATCTCAGTCTTTTTAGCACGACTTAGAATATCAATATAAGACTCTGCACTTGAGTCGTCAGTTTTGACAAACAACTTTCCATTTGCAAAGCCGAGATCCTGCTCCTTTTTACCGTATAGTTTTGAAGTACTATCCATGATGGCGAGCGTTGCAATTTCTTTACGCAGTAAAACACAAGCCTCCATTGCGGCAGGATGTATGCTGGCGGTCGTTTGAGAGCCGCCTGCAAGAGGGGCCGGGGGCAAAGAAGAATCGCCAATCTTTACATCTATTTTTTCGACGGGAACACCAAGCGCGTCGGCTGCAGTTTGCGCCAGCACGGTATAAGTTCCTGTGCCGATATCAATCGATGCAGTCATGAGTGTGAAATCTCCTTTTGCATTCATAACCACTTTTACAGTGGCCGCACTTCTTCCTCCCGGATAGGTTGCTGTTGCCATACCATAACCAACAAGGTATTTTCCATTCCGCTTTTGCTTTGGTTCCATGCTGCGGTTCGACCAGCCAAATCTTTCCGCACCAATGCGATAACAATCAACCAGGTACTCACTTGAGAATTCATGACCCTTCATCGGATCTTTTGCTGTATGATTTTTTATCCTGAACTCAACCGGATCCATCTTCAGTTTATGGGCCATTTCATCCATGGCAGATTCAAGTGCAAATGTTCCGGGTGTTTCGCCGGGTGCGCGCATGAATGTTGGAGTTCCACGATTGAGTTGAGCAACCCTGTATGTTACTTCACGCAAGGGTGCGTTATATAGTACAAGAGATTGTTTCCCGCTTGGTTCAAAAAACTGTGTAAGGTTATTGTAGGTGTCAGTATGATGTCGCATCACACTAAGGGTGCCGGCTTCATCAGTTGCAAGTGCAACACGTTGTTTTGTTGCTGCCCTGTGACCAACATTTGTTTGCATCATCTGACGGGTCAGGGCAAGTTTTACCGGGCGCTTTACTTCTTTGGCAGCCATTGCAACCATCAATGTGTGCAACCATAATCCTTTTGATCCAAAACCTCCGCCAACAAAAGGAGCGATCACACGAACATCCTCTGGTTTTAATCCGAAAAAATATGCGGCTATTGTGCCTGTAAGACCTACACCCTGGGTAGCATCATAAAGCGTTAGTTTGTCAGATCCTTCCCACACTGCAACGGTTGCATGCGGTTCCATCGGGTGGTGATGTTCAGCAGGTGTTGAATAGGCATGATCTATTTTTTGAGATGATGATGCAAGCTTTGCGGCTGCTTTGCCTTCATTCACCTGAGCTGACTCACCCATAAACATTTTCGGTTTCTGACTTTTGGGTAACTCAGCTTCAAGGTTAACAGCTCCTTTTTCAATGGCATATTTAATCTTCAGTTTATATGCGGCGGCACGGGCCTGCTCATAGGTTTCAGCTACTACAACTGCAACAAACTGGCCGGGATAATGAACGATATTGGTCTGAAGCGGTGGAAGGTTCTCACCAAGAAAAGCTGCGCCGGCTTTCATCTGCGCCTGCATATCCATTGGCTTTAACTTAAGAGCATTCTGGTGACTGATAACGGCAAGTACACCAGGTTCTTTCCTGACAATTGCATCATTCATTGAACTAACCTTTCCCTTTGCTATTGTTGCACGCACCGGGAAAGCATAGGCCATACCTGGTTGATTGAATTCAGCAGCATAAGTAGCTTTGCCGCTCACTTTTAAACGACCGTCGATCCTGCTGATAGGTTTGCCTGTTTCACTCATGATGTTAGCTTTTTACTGTACTGGTTGATTCCAATTCCATTTTTCCATAATCACCACCCCGCATTGCGCCATCAAGGGCACGCACGATTGCATTAGTAGCAAGCGAAATTTTGTATTTGTTATGCGTCAGTGCTTTTGCCTGCTTCAGCTCGGCTATTGCTGCCGTTTTGAAATTTTCTTCTGTTGCTTCCCGGCCCTTCAGCATTTTTTCTGCGATGGCTGCGCGCCATGGTTTATGTGCAACACCCCCGAGAGCAATACGCACATCTTTTATCTTATTGCCATCGGTTGCTATTGCGGCTGCAACTGATACCAATGCAAAAGCATAGGAAGAACGTTCTCTTATTTTCAGGTAATAACTTTTTTCAGCAAGTTCGTTGGAAGGGATTTCTATCGAAGTGATAAACTCTCCATGTGCAAGTGTATTATCCTTTTCAGGATGTTCACCCGGTAGTCTGAAATAGTCAGCCAGCGGAACATTTCTTGTCACATTATTTGAAGCAGCAACTTTTACACTTGCGTCAAGCGCCATCAGTGCCACCGACATATCAGACGGAAAGGTTGCCACACATTTTTCTGACCAGCCAAGTATTGCGTGATTCTTGTTTATTCCTCCGATTGCACCGCAACCACTACCGGGTTCGCGCTTGTTACAGGGCATACTCACATCATAGAAATAAGTGCATCTTGTTCTTTGATTAAGATTGCCACCATTGGTTGCCATGTTCCTGATCTGGGCGCTTGCACCTGCAAGGATGGCCATCGACAAAAGGGGATAATTCTCCCTGACCAGTTCATGATTTGCAGTAAGGGAATTTGTAGCGGTTGAACCGATAGAGATGCCACCTGATTTCTTTTCAATTTTTGATTGATCTAACCGTGTCACATCAATCAACTCAGTGGGATGGAGAACATCTTCTTTCATCAGGTCGACAAGATTGGTTCCGCCACCAAGTAATTTAGAATGTTCATTGGCTGTCAGCAAAGCAATCGCATTTGCAGGATCAGATGCAACCGAATATTTGAATGGTTTCATAATTTGAGTTTTACGAAATGAGCTCAGATTGTTCCGTCAGCAAATTGCCAGACCTGGGCAACGGCTTTGTCTCCGTGCACTTCTCTTATCGCATCAACGATATTTGGATAGGCCCCGCAGCGGCAAATATTTCCCGACATACGCTCACGGATTTCTTCATCGGACAATTTCGCGAAAGTGCTTTTTTTGCGGACGTTCTCCGTGACATAGCTGGCTTCTCCGTTCTTCGCTTCTTCGATTAGTGCCACAGCAGAGCAGATCTGGCCGGGTGTGCAATAACCACATTGAAACCCATCATGTTTAATAAAAGATGTCTGCATCGGATGAAGCTCGTTGCCAACCGCCAACCCTTCGATGGTAGTCACTTCTTTGTTTTCGCAGGTGGCAGCCAGTGTAAGACACGATAGGACCCTTCTTCCATCAACCATTACAGTGCAAGCACCACATTGACCGTGGTCACAACCTTTTTTGGAACCCGTAAGTTCCAGTCGCTCACGAAGTGTATCAAGAAGGGTCATCCTTGAATCTACCATGAGTTTTTGACTCGTACCATTTACCTTGAAAGAAACGTCGATACCGTTTTCAACCCAGGTTGGCTGTTGAGGGACCGCAGTAGTCGTGCGGGCGATGAGTTGCTCGATTCCCAAAAGATGGGTGGCTAGTAACCCGGTTCCTGTAAGTGTAAGTAACTTCAGAAAGTGTCTTCGTTTCATGCCGGATGTAATGATCTCACTCAGATCATCAGGCATTAGTTCTTCCAACACTTTGCGTTCCGCATCTGACAGATCGGGGAATTTAGATTGTTCTTCCATTAAGTGTGTTTGAGGATATTCTGAAGTTACGATTTAAAACAGATACAACACTTTACTGATTTTGGATTTGTAAGGAAAATTAACTCACAGCTTTTTGACTGATCAGCTTTCCATCTCTAATTGCTCCTTCAACTTTTGCAAATCCTTCAGTTTGCGCTGGTAGAATTTATGTTCGAAACCGCTGAAGTAAAATGCTGCGAGCATAAACACTCCAGCGATTATCGTTAGCGCTGCAGAGTGAGCATCCCTTTTTATCTGATAATAACATCTATCTCCGCGTAACCTATTCTTCCATTATTCTCAGCAGTGCGCAATGCACGGATCTTGATATACCTGGCCTTTTCCGTTGCAAAAGTTTTAGACTGCCATAGCGGATTGTTCTTAATGTTTGCAAACTCACCCTGGTCAACCAGCTTCCAGTTTTTATTATCAACCGAAACGTAAAACTCGTATTGTGTAATGATGCCGGGGTTCCATAAATCCTGGTCGGGCAGATACCTGAAGCCTGACAGATTCTCATCATGGCCAAGATCGATAACAAGTTCTGCGGGCAAGGTCTTTGCCTGCTGATGCCAGGTGGTGAAAGGGTCCCCATCCAGCATTGCTTTGGATTTGTCGTCTGCTATATCAATGATCTTCCAGTCCTTTCGCGCAACTCCAAATTGTGCGATAGTGACAGGACTGCTTTTACGGGATGCTTTCTCATAGGCTATTGCCTTTACCTGCAGTTTTCCATCTGTTGGTATCGGGCCGGTGTATTTTTTCGAGCCCGGACCAGGAGCCGTCCCATCGAGCGTATAATATATTGTGGACTCTTTATCGGCAG
>JBEVNF010000357.1:0-4021 GCA_040508255.1 Flavitalea sp. | reverse complement strand
AAAATGCGGGCAAACAAAAACGCTTGTGTCAAATTACTGTTTGGAATAAACAGCGAAGAAGGATTTCAGACCGTTGATCTCCCTCCCATGCAGATCCGAAATATCAGGGTATCCGAAAACAACAAAATGACCCATAGCTTCCCGCTTTCAGAAACCAATGGCGAAAGTGCAAAGGATTCATTGGGTGACGTTTCCGGAACAGTGCGCAATCCGCAATGGATCATACCGCTTCACCAGAATTGGAAGTCAGCCGCAAGCATTGTCACAAAAGGCACAGCCAGCTTTGCATTTGATCAGCAGAAAGAAAGATTGTTGATCGTTACTCGCGACAGTCTTTTCACTTTCTCTTTAAGAGAGACCACCATATCCGGAATGCCGCTGGCTGTATCAAGAGGTGTAATGCCTCCCGGTAACCAGGCTATCATTAACCAGCGGACGGGCAACCTGATCAACTTTTACCCGGATGAAAAACAGGTAAGTTTTTATGATCCTGAAAAAAATAGTTTCAGTCTGAATTTCACGCCCAAATTACTCACTGAATTCTGGCATCTCAATAAATTTCTGTCTTATTCAGATTCGGCGTTGTACCTCGCCGGAGGCTATGGCCAGCTTCAGTACAAAAATCTTTTCTATCGCTATCATTTCCCTTCTTCAACCTGGGATACTATCAAACCAGGGGGAGATTTCCTGATGCCAAGATACCTCGCAGCTCTTGGAACAAATAACAACGGGGATACTGCGTATATACTTGGGGGTTATGGCAGCAATACCGGCGATCAGAAAGTGAATCCGAGGTACATCTACGACTTGCTTGCTTTCGATGTAAGGTCAAAATCGATCAAAAAGCTTGGACAACTGGATGAACCCGCCTCAAACTTTACATTTCTGAACAGCCTTATTGTTGATTCAGCTACGCGTGACTTTTACACGATGGTCTATCCCCGGGACAGATTCAATTCTGGTCTCAGGATTCTGAAAGGAAACCTGGATTCATCATCCTACCGCTTTCTTGCCGATACCATACCTTATGACTTTCATGATATCGAGTCGTTCGCTGATCTTTTCTATTCACCAGTTTCAAAAAAGCTTCTTGCGCTTACTTCCTTTACCAATAAGGACAGCGTATCAGAAGTAAAAATCTACACGATAGATTTTCCGCCAAATGAACTGATCGCCGCTGAACCAAGCACCAGGAGTAACACAGGTAGATTTTGGTTGATCGGAGCGGCAATCCTGCTGGCAGGGGTTATGTTTGCTTATGTTTTACGCAGGAAAAAACCAACTCTGCAGCTACCAGCTCAACCTGTTCCGGAGCCGGTTCAAACTCAAACAAACCAACCCGTCACGATCGAACCAGTGAATGAATCACCGGTTCAGGAAACAATACACGATCCGATTTTCAATTACGAACCTGTTAACGGGCCATCAATACATCTGTTCGGACAGTTCCAGGTAACAGATATAAACGGCCACGATATCACGAAACAATTCAGTCCATTACTGAAAGAGCTTTTCCTGCTGATCTTTATCAATTCGTTTTCTGAAAACAAGGGTATATCGTCCGAGGCCCTCACGGAGCATCTTTGGTTCAATAAGTCTGAAAAAGATGCCCGCAACAACCGCGCTGTGAATATCACCAAACTCAAAACCATTCTTGAAAAACTGGGAGCTCCTGTTTTGTTGAGTAAAGACTCAGGCCTCTGGCAATTGCAGGTGAATGACGAAAACATATACAATGATTACGCAATATTTCAGCATCTGCAGCATTCACGCCAATCCGTTGATAGAAATTATATTGTCGGACTCATGCAGATAGTCCGCCGGGGCACCTTTCTTTCCCAGACCGATTATTCCTGGCTTGATGATATCAAATCAAATGTGTCTAACACGGTGATTGACAAATTCACTGAATATCTGGAAAAATCGAATATCAATGAAGAAGCGGAATTCATAATCGCCATCACCAACGGAATTTTCCTTTTCGACAGGCTGAATGAGCAGGCACTGGAGTATAAGTGCAAAAGCCTGATCATACTTAAACGTCATGCACTGGCCAACACAACCTATCTGAATTTCGCCCGCGAATACAAAGAAATCTACCAGGAAGAGTTTTCAAGACAATTTAATGAGGTGATCAGGTGAATAATTTGAAATTAATAAGTCTGTTAATGACTTATTATTCACTTTGTTAACCTCTCCCGGCTTTATTGCAGGAACGTTTACTCAAACGACTGCCTGCAATGAAAAAAGTACAACTGCTTGTGTTATGCGGATGGACACCTGTTTCCATCTCCGCAAAGAAAACGCCCGCCCCGGTCACAAAAAAACCCGGGCGGCACTCATCTTACCGACCCGATCCGTACCAGATACGGAACCGCACGGGGCCACCCATTTTCAGCGACGCCAATTGGCTCATTGAGCATCCGGCAAAAAATTTCAAGAACACTCAGGGTCCACCTTAGAAACGCATGCTAACGATGCGTCTCTATTCATCTATCATTAATCGAAACATATGAAATTTATCCTTTGCATATTAGCAACATTGGTCCTGCTGCCTATGGTTTCATCTGCCCAGCAGAAAACGATCAGCGGCAAAGTAACTGACCAGATCTCCAACACTCCACTATCGGGAGTAACCGTTTCAGTGGACGACACAGCTTCAAACATTGCCGGTACCACAACTGACAACGACGGCAATTATAGTTTTTCAGTACCGGCTACCGCAAAAAGACTTGTATTTACATTTATCGGTAAGGCGCCAAAGACGGAACAAATTGGTGACCGGACCATTATCAACGTTGCCCTGAGTGAAGCAGAAAGTGAACTCGCCGGTGTAATCGTGGTTGGTTACGGTACCAGGCGAAAAGAAACACTCACCGGCTCGGTGACAAATATCTCCAACAAGGAAATCCAGAATACCACACACGTGAGTCTCGCACAGAAACTGCAGGGTAAGGTGGCTGGTTTACAAATCAGGCAACTTGGTGGCGAGCCGGGTACATTCGACAACTCGATCAACATTCGTGGGTTTGGATCCCCGCTGTATGTAATTGACGGAATTGTGCGTGACGGCTCATCGGAATTTCAGAGACTGAACCCTGATGATATTGAAAGCATATCATTCCTGAAAGATGCATCTGCTGCTATCTATGGTTTTGGTTCAGCAAACGGTGTGGTGATCGTTACAACCAAAAAAGGTAATAAGGGAAGAGCCGCGTTCAACTACAATGGCGTGGTGGGCTTTCAGACACCTACCGATGTTCCAAGAATGGCAAATGCTGCGGAGTGGATCCAGATGAGAAACGATGCTGCGATCTATGGAACGGGTGCGCCATTCATATCCAATGATGAAATACAGAAATACATTGATGGTGCTCCCGGATATGAAAGTACAGACTGGTATGATGTAACGATGAAAAAAAGATCGGTGCAGCAACAGCATTCCTTATCAGCATCCGGCGGCAATGACAAAACCCAATATTATTTTGGCTTTGCCTATGTTGATGAAGGAAGTTTACTGCGCAGCAATGATCTCAATTACAAAAGGTATAACCTGAGGTCAAACATCACCACAGAACTCGCAAAAAATCTGAAAGCCGAAATTTTCATCGGCGGACGCTATGACATCCGCACAACTCCGGGTGAAAACTTTTTCAACATCTTCAAAGGTACACGTGTAACGCTTCCAACTGAACAACCTTACGCAAACGGCAACCCGCTTTATCCGGCGGTAGTAACACCATCAAATCAGAATCCGCTGTTGTTGTCGAACCGTGATGTAACCGGTTACAGTGAAACCGTAAACAGGAATGTTCAAAGCACTGTTTCGTTAACGTATTCAGTTCCGTTTGTGAAAGGACTTTTCATAAAGGGTGTTGCAGCATATGATCTCAACAGTTACCAGGGCAAAGATGTAAGCAAGCCATACAACCTTTACACATACGCCAATGATCAATATGTGGTTTCTCCACAACGGGTCGGTACATCCGCGATCGCAAATAATTTTGGCAACAGTAACCGA
>JBEVNF010000345.1:0-7237 GCA_040508255.1 Flavitalea sp. | reverse complement strand
TCACACACCCAAAATTCTTTGTAGATAATAATATCTTCCCTCAAACCAAGGACGTACTCGTTACCCGCGCGGAGCCAATCGGCATTGAGCTGGTTTTTGGCGACTATCGCAGCGTGGACGACACAAACTATGCGGGCGCTATTCTTCAATATCCAAATAACGATGGAAGCGTTGAAGACTATCGTGCATTTATCGAAAAAATTCACCAGGGTGGAGGTCTGGTAGTAATGGCGACTGACCTTCTCGCCCTTACTTTACTTACACCACCCGGAGAACTTGGTGCTGATATCGCGGTTGGTTCTGCACAGCGATTCGGAGTGCCGATGGGATTTGGTGGTCCCCATGCTGCTTTCTTTGCTACAAAAGATGAATACAAACGTGGTATTCCTGGTCGGATTATCGGAGTAAGCATCGATAGCCAGAACAACCGTGCATTGCGCATGGCACTTCAGACAAGGGAACAACATATCAAACGCGAAAAGGCAACTTCAAATATTTGTACAGCTCAGGCCCTGCTTGCTAATATGGCAGCTATGTATGCAGTGTATCATGGTCCGCAAGGACTTAAAGATATCGCGCTTCGGGTGTCTGTTCTGGCGGCTACGCTTTCAGATGAGCTTGAAGTACTTGGTTATACTAACCTTAATCAGGGATATTTTGATACACTGAAGATCCGTGTCGAAAACCTTGCAGCAATCAGGAAAATAGCAGAAGCTCATGAAGTGAATTTCCGTTATTTCGATAAGAACTGCATCGGTATCACTATCGATGAAACAACCTCTCAGAGTGATGTGCTCGATATTGTTTCGATTTTTGAAGAAGTAGCTGACTCACATGTCGCTTCAGTAACATTTGATGGCGAGAGAGGTCTTGATCATATCCCGCAGCAATTAATTCGTTCTTCATCTTATCTTTCTCATTCCGTATTTAACACGCATCACAGCGAAAGTGAGATGATGCGTTATATAAAATATCTTGAGAACAAGGATCTGTCATTAAACACCTCCATGATCTCACTTGGTAGCTGTACCATGAAACTGAATGCAGCTACAGAACTTATACCTGTAACCTGGCCCGAGTTTGGTTCATTGCATCCGTTTATTCCTGCCAGCCAGGCGGCCGGCTATCGTCAGATCGTAGAGGAGCTCAGCAGTTTTCTTTGCGAAGTAACAGGTTTTACAGGTTGTTCACTTCAGCCAAACAGTGGTGCTCAGGGTGAATATGCTGGTCTGCTTACTATCCGTGCATATCATCATTCAAGAGGCGATCAACATCGTGATGTGGTTCTTATACCTATTTCAGCACATGGTACCAACCCGGCGAGTGCAGTACTTGCAGGTATGAAGGTTGTTGTTGTGAAGAGTGATGCGGAAGGACATGTTGATGTTGCGGATCTTAAACTAAAAGCAGAACAATACAAAGACACGCTTTCATCGCTGATGATCACCTACCCTTCCACGCACGGTGTGTTTGAGGAAAGTATTATTGAGATCTGTTCAGTGATCCATGAAAATGGTGGCCTAGTTTATATGGATGGTGCTAATATGAATGCACAGGTTGGTCTAACTTCACCGGGTATGATCGGTGCAGATGTATGCCACCTGAACCTCCATAAAACTTTTGCAATACCACATGGTGGCGGTGGTCCTGGTATGGGGCCGATCTGTGTGAATGATAAATTGAAGCCATTCCTCCCTGGTCATGTGTTCAATGCAAACGAAGAACAGCAGACTCCATTCACAGTGAGCCGGGAAACTTCAAATATTAACGCGGTGAGTGCCGCTCCGTTTGGAAGTGCAAGCATCCTGCTGATCAGTTATGCTTACATCAAGTTGCTGGGAGCTGAAGGAATGAAAATGAGTACCGAATATGCAATTCTGAATGCAAACTATATGAAGGCTCGTCTTGAAAGTTCATATAAGATTCTTTATCTCGGTAAGAACGGAACTTGTGCGCATGAATTCATTGTTGATCTTCGTCCGTTCAAGGCAACATCAGGTATTGAAGCAGAAGATGTGGCCAAGCGCCTGATCGATTATGGTTTTCACGCACCAACAATGAGCTTCCCTGTACCCGGCACGATCATGATCGAGCCGACTGAAAGTGAAGACAAAGCAGAGCTTGACAGATTCTGTGATGCCATGATCAGCATTTATGAAGAGATCAAAGAGATCGAAGCAGGTACCATCGATAAAACAAATAATCCTTTAAAGAATGCTCCTCATACACAGAAAGTTATCTGTGCCGATGAATGGGATCATCCTTATACACGTAAGCAGGCCGCGTTCCCGCTCGCTTATGTAGCAAAGAATAAGTTCTGGCCTTCAGTGAGCCGTGTTAATAATACTTATGGTGACAGGAACCTCGTTTGCAGCTGTGAACCAACTGAAGCTTATTTATCTTAACTTTCATCGTCCATTATTTGTATTGATCGGAACAAATTAAACTTAATATAACTATGCGCACAGTCAAGGAAATACTGGCAACCAAGGGACCATTAACAAACACAATAGAGTCATCGAAACTGATCATCGAAGGATTGCAATTGCTGAATACTGTTAATCTCAGTTACCTGATCATCATTGACAATGGTGAGTTCCAGGGGTTATTCAGCGAGAGGGACTATGCACGTAATGTTGTACTGAAAGGTCATTCAAGCCGCGATACAATTCTTCGTGACGTGATGACCAAAGATTTTCCCGTGGTTTCATTAACAGACACGCTGGAAGAATGTATGAACAGAATGAACACCCATCGTACAAGATATATACTTGTATATGACGATTCAAAGTTTGTGGGTGTTATCACTATTCATGACCTGCTTCGCCAGGTACTTGCGAACAAGGAAGATGCATTTGATCATACACTTACACGCAACCTGATTGACTCAGATGAGCGTGGAAGAATTTTCTGATCAGCTCATTGTTATAATTTTACCAAACTGCCGTTCATTTGAACGGCAGTTTTTTTTGCCTGATGGCATAGTTTTTTAGCGCTTCATCTCCAATACGCAGATTATGGATAAATATCTTGAACGGTTTTACACGAAAGCATTTGATTGGATAACTACTGTGGGACCAAGGTTTCTTGGTGCCATCGCGTTGTTGTTGATTGGTCTCTGGATAATTAAGATTGTAAATAAGTGGCTGAAGAAAACACTGACAGCAAAGGCCGTTGATCCATCACTTACGACATTCTTTTTAAATCTTTTCGTGACCGTCCTTAAGATTGCATTGTTTGTTATCTGTATGCAGCTGATAGGGATCGAGATGACAATCTTCGTGACCATTATCGGTGCTGCGGGAGTTGCTATCGGGTTGGCTTTATCAGGCACCATGCAAAATTTTGCGAGTGGTATTCTCATCCTTCTTCTTAAACCATTCCGTGTTGGTGATACTATTCTTGCACAGGGACAAACCGGGATCGTTCAATCTATACAATTATTTTATACTGTCGTTCTGACCTTTGACAACAGGACGGTGATCTATCCAAACAGTAAGTTATCAAACGAAGTAATTGTAAATCTGAGCAGGGAGGGCAAGCGAAGACTTGATATTGAAATACTGATACCAAACTCGGTACCATTCGACCAGGTTAAGAGCAACGTCCTCGACGTGTTGAATGCGGATGAAAACATGCTGAACGATCCTGAACCCAGGATTGGGATCAGTACGATTGAAGCAGAAAAATATAAGGTAATGATCAGCGCATGGACCCAGGCACATGGCTTTGAAGATGCTAAACAAAAACTGCAGGAAGCACTGATGAGCAAAAAAGCTTATCTCGCACAACCTGCAGCTGAATAAAATTGTGTTGAATTTTAGTTTGAAGCGCGGATCACATTAACACCGAGTGCTCCTGAACCCGTTCCGGCTGTAGTTCCCTTAACAATGATCGTGTAGATACCACCAGCTATCAGGTCGCTGCTTGATGTGTTCGCCACCACTGAATCTGTACCAGCACGTTTTACTGAAATTGCAAAACTACCAGGGTTAATTCCTATGAACTGGTTCAGAGAAGTTCCTGAAGTGTTATCAGCTAAAGTTCTGCTGGTAAATACTTTCGTGTTGTTGATTTCCAGATCCACTGCAGGTTGTCCCGGAGCCATATGGAAGAAACGTACATAAGCACGTGAAGCATCAGAAGTCGGGAACTCATCCTTGATACGAATTACGCCTGAACCACCAGCTTCTTTATCATAAAGAAGAATACTGTAATAACTCAGCGAATCATAGTAAAAACCTGTTGGCAGTTGCGCAACCACACTGTCAGAAGACGCCTTTTTAAAACTCAAATCTATAAATCCCGGAGTTATCGCATTATAAGTTGGAAAATACATTCCACCACTGATTGGTGCAGTTACCTTTTCAGTTCCAAAGAACATTTCTACTGTAGGAGCTTTGAAAGACATATTCAAAACAGAAACATAAGATGAAGGTTTTGCAGGTTCAATCGGTGTGGATTTCAAACATCCACTAAAAACAACCATCATAGCCAGCCCAGCCGCGGAACTTAATAAATACTTCAATTTCATACTTGGTTTTATTTGTATTTCATGATGACAAGGCAGTGTACGCAATCGTTGCATTTGCCTGGTTTGCCCCAGCTTTCTTTTAACGAACAGCGGACAGAATCCGCAAATTATACACGCAAAAGCAAACTTTAAGCTAAAGTTTAAACCAAAAAAACAGGGTAGCCGTACTATTTGTACAACTACCCTGACTATGTTTTGAATATGAGTTGATTAACCCAGATTATTACTTTATACCCAACAGTTCCACTTCAAAAATAAGTGTGCTGTTTGGTCCGATCGCCGCACTCACTGCTCTTTCACCATAAGCCATTGCTGGTGGCAGAAACAGCCTCCATTTACTGCCAACCGGCATAAGTTGCAGCGCTTCTGTCCAGCCTTTGATCACCCCGTTCAGAGGGAAGGTAGCCGGTGCGCCTCTCTTTACGGAACTATCGAAAACAGTACCGTCTATGAGTGTACCATGATAGTGGCAGGTTACCTGGCTTGTAGGACCTGGTTTTGCGCCGTCACCTTCTTTCAGTATCTCATATTGAGTTCCGCTCGGAAGCTCAGTGATGCCTGGTTTTGTTTTGTTTTCTTTCAAAAATGCCTGTCCGGCTTCGAGATTCGCCTGGCCCTTCGAATTCATTGCCTGGCGCAGTTTATCCTGTAATGACATATACTATGGATTTAAGTTAAATGTATGCGATTCAGAACCGCAAATTTAAGCTTTAATCCTGAGCAAGCTTCAGTTACCTGAAACTGTTCTGCATGGTCCTCGACAGTGTAGATGGCGCCCAATAGCCCGGAACAATGATCCTGCGGATCGTATACAACGGATCGCTCTGATCTCTGGGAGTTGAAAGCTGGAAAGCAGCCTCAAATCCGCGTTTTTTCAATTGCGGAATAGCCTGTGGATTCCACAAACCAAAAGGATAAGCAAAGTATCTGACAGGCTTACCGGTTATAGCTGAAAGTTGTTGTGTCGGCTTGTCTATCTGTGTTGCCCAGTCTGATTCCTGGTACAGTTTTACGTTGCGGTGATCCCAGGTATGTGAACCGATCTCGTGACCCTCATCTGAAAGTGCTTTCACCTGATCTTTGGACATGTAATTAGGTCTGTTAAGTGATACGGTCATAATGAAGAACACACCTTTGAAACCATATTTTTTCATTTCAGGTAATGCAATCGTATACTGTTCAAGGTCAGTATCATCAAATGTAAGCATAACCGGTTTTGAGGGGAGCGGCGTGTTGTATTCGAGATAATTCTTTAACTGTTCAGGAAGAATTGTATGGTAACCGCTGTCAGCAAGCATCTTCAGTTGCGCTTTGAACGCATCAACCGGAACGATATAATCTTTTCCTTTGGCAGATGTTGTTGCAGTCCAGTTTTTGATATGATGATAACAAAGGATTGGAACTTGTTTGCGGGCTATAATGGTTGCAGCATCAGCAGCAATTTTTTTACCTGCGCCAGGATCAGTCATTGGGGCTGAATTCATAGGAAGGTTCTCAACGGGGGTTGCGGCAGGATTTTCTGAAGCGGGCTCTCCGCCGGATAACGTGATAGTTGATGCCGCTTTAAGACCCGGCTCAATATTACATGAGGATAATACACTAACAATACCGGTCACAGCAATTAAAGCAGGTAGCAGCCGGCATGCACCACTACGGAAGTTCAGTTGGTTCATACAGTTTTCAAAAGAGTATTAGGGTATAGGATATACTATCAGAAAACGGCGAAATCCCGGCTTTGTTGTAGCGTGATGCAGGGATTTTTACCGGTTGAGGGTATCTGCTTATATTTAGCAATCAAACAGCAAGTTATGAACCAGGAGATCATCAATCTTTACGACGAATACACTCATAAGCCACTCACCCGCCAGGATTTCATCAGCAGGCTTGCGAAGCTTGCAGGGAGCGTTCCGGCTGCGATGGCAATTCTACCCTTACTTGAAGTTAATTACGCGCAGGCACAAACGATTCCGGAGTCGGATGACGACATCATCACGGAGAACATTACATATCCTGGAGATGGGACCGAGATGAAAGCATATTTCGCCAAACCTAAAAAACCAGGCAAATACGGTGGTGTGATCGTAATACATGAAAACCGTGGTTTGAACCCACACATTATGGATGTAACCAGGCGTGTTGCGAAAGCAGGATACCTGGCACTTGGAGTTGATGCGCTTTCACCTTTCGGTGGAACTCCTTCAAATGAAGATGCTGCGAGGGATCTGTTTGCAAAACTCGATACGGTTAAGAACCTGAACAACTTTATCAATGGTGTTAAGTTTCTCGCAGCAACACCAGACAGCAATGGCAAGGTTGGATGCGTTGGCTTCTGCTGGGGCGGTGCCTTAAGCAACCAGCTTGCAGTGAATGTACCGGATCTCAAAGTAGCTGTTGCTTATTACGGACGACAACCGGAGGCTGCACAGGTGCCCTCCATCAAAGCTCATGTGCAGTTGCATTATGGCGGTCTCGACGAACGTGTAAATGCAGGCATCCCGGCTTATGAAGAAGCATTGAAAAAAGCAAAAACAAATTACGAGTTGTATGTATACGAAGGCGCCCAGCATGCTTTTAATAATGATACAGCACCAACACGCTACAATGAAGCTGCAGCAAAGCTTGCATGGTCAAGAACCCTGGAGGTATTCAAGAAGGAACTTGCATAGGAATGGCGTTGAAAGATTATTATAAGATACTTGACAT
>JBEVNF010000341.1:0-8763 GCA_040508255.1 Flavitalea sp. | reverse complement strand
CAATTGTTACATCGATAGGAATTCCTGCCTTTGAGAAAACAGTGTCAACACCATGAAGGGTCTGGAAAACACGCTCATTGGCATAAGTGTTCCAGGTTTTGCGGGCGGTAACATTGATACTTTTTACCCCTTTCCCCTTTGGTGTTTCCATCGGGCCCTTGTAAAGGATCCCGAGACTTTCAATTTTTTGCTGTGCTTCGGGCGTCATGCCGTTTGAGAAACCTTTGTCGAAAACCCATTTTCCCATGTCGACGAAGTCATATTCCAGGGGAACTTTGGCAGAATTGAATATCGAAATGACCGCGTCCATTATTTCCGGGCCTATTCCATCGCCTTTTGCTACAGCAATTTTCATATTATGACTATTTTGTATTTAGTTTTACCTGTCTGAAATTCGCTGCAAAATTACACGGAAAGCTTACAAATCCACCTTATTTATCAGAATTTACTATGACCAGCCTCGATTTTTAACTAACTTTAATCCAAACGAGAATTGATGATTTCAAAAATATCGGAAGGCATAGAAATCAGTGTGGAGACTTTTTATCAGCCGGATTATTCAAATCCTGTGTCCGGCGAATATATGTTTGCATACAGGATCACTATTGATAATCACAACAGCTTTCCCGTAAAACTTCATCGTCGTCACTGGAACATCTTTGACAGCAATGGAAGTCACAGGGAAGTTGAGGGCGAAGGTGTGGTTGGTGTGCAACCATCCATGCAGCCTGGTGAAAGATATCAGTATGTAAGTGGATGTAATCTTCGCACTGAAATGGGTAAGATGTATGGTACATACCTGATGGAGAATCTGAACAGTAAGACTACTTTTGATGTGAACATCCCGGTGTTTGAGATGATAGTGCCGTTTAAGATGAATTGATATGGATCTTAATTGATCCGGTACATAAAAAAAGAAGAGACCAACATTATGCTGGTCTCTTCTTTTTTTATGTACTAAAGTTGCTTACAATTTCACATCATCTTTTTGCATCGCGATTTTATATAGGATAGCACACATCCCTGCAAAAAATAATACCCCAAGTATGTAATATCCATTTTCACCAAGAGCACCCACCAACCCATGCTCCATATTGATCGAACTTAAAAACCTTTCTCCACCACTTGTTCCTGACAGGAAGGCAATCAACACACCAGCTATCGCACCACCTGCAACAAGACCTGTTGCAAAAAGATTTCCTTTTCCTAGTTCCTCTTCTTCTCCACTCGCAGTGGCGATCTTTTTCTTCGCTTTTCTGCTGTCAACAAAACCTTTTATCGCGCCACCAACAAAGATCGGAAGCGTAGTAGACAAAGGAAGATAAGCACCCACCGCAAAGCTTAATGACTTGATACCACAAAGCTCCATTACAACTGCTACAAATACACCAACAAATACATATTGCCAGTCAAGGTTCTGAGATAAGATCCCTTTAATAAGCGTTGCCATCAATGTAGCCTGCGGCGCAGGATATTTATCGCTGCCGATTGCATGTTCAATACCCCTTGCAGCCATATCAGCGGTTGGACGATCAAGGAACTTAACCGTCAGACCAATTACAATAGAAGAAACGATCGCACCCACGAACAAGGCAATCTGCTGATTGCGTGGAGTAGCACCAACTATATAACCTGATTTCAGATCCTGTGAGGTTCCACCAGCGTTTGCAGCTGCGATACAGATCATACCACCAACAACGAGTACCAAAGGTTCAAAAGCCTGTCCACCCCAGCCCACGCCGATAAAGATAAGACTGGTGCCCATGACCGTCGCAATGGTCATACCTGAAATAGGATTATTGGAAGATCCGACAAGCCCCACGATCCGCGAAGAGACAGTTACAAACAAAGCACCGAAAACAACAACCAGTATACCGATCAATGCTTTCTGAAAATAACTGTCACCCGGCATTCCAGGTAACAAAGTGATAAGTAACACAAGACCAAGTGAACCAAAGCCAACTATCTTAAGACTGAGATCTCTTTCAGTTCTCGGTACAACTTCGGAAGTTTCACCTGCAACACCTTTGCCTTTGATAGATCCAAGACTTGATTTTATGGAAGAAACAATGGTAGGTATAGTTTTAACCAATGTAATAATACCACCAGCAGCAACTGCACCGGCACCGATCTGGCGTATATAGGCGTAATAGATAGCTGCCGAGTAATTAGCGAATGTATGTGATTCAGGATTCCAGCTTCCCTGTCCGCCAGGCTTTGTAATGTCAGCCAGATACCCGAGTTTAACCAGCTGCAACGCGATTGCATCTGATTGTACAAGCGTTGAGAGCAGTGGGATCAAAACCAGCCAGCTTAATACACCACCTGCTACAAGAACACCTGCGATACGTGGTCCGATAATATAACCAACACCAAGATATTCCGGTGTGATCTCACCACTCACACGCGCTGATGGAAAGTATTTGTTTACTTTTTGCGTGGTCCAGTATGGAACCTCGGCAACAAAGTGAAGCAGCTTCTGAAGTACAGCATACAAAAACGCAACACCCAGTCCCCAGAAAGCAGTTTTCGCAAAATCACCACCTTTCTCACCCGCAACAAGAACATCACCACAAGCTGTGCCTTCCGGATAAGGAAGGTTCTTATGTTCATTTACAATGAGCGCTTTTCTTAACGGGACCATCATAAGCGTTCCAAGCAAACCACCAACGATCGCCAGCACAAGGATCGTGAGGTAGTTGAAATATTCCGCACTATCAGGTGCAGACAAAAACAAAAATCCAGGTAATGTAAATGCAACACCGGCTGCAATACTTTCACCCGCACTGCCTGTCGTTTGAATAATATTGTTCTCAAGAATTGTGGTCTTAAAAAACTTTCTTCCAAGCGTGATCGCGATCACTGCGATAGGGATTGATGCACTAACAGTAAGACCAGCCTTTAATGCCAGATAGACTGTGGCGGCTCCAAAAATCACCCCAAACAAACTACCCAGTAAGATAGATTTTACTGTTAGCTCTTTCATGTTCACTTCCGCGGGCACAAAGGGCTGAAACTTCTTTTCAGGAATCATGTTTTAATTATTGCAGTTTATAAATCTATTTTACATCACCCATTCTCTTCTCCATCCAGTAAGAGATCATCCATAATACAACAGCAGCTACGGCACTCATCACAACAAACACCATAAAGAAGTCGTAAAGATTTTCAATATTGAATCCAAGGAAGCTGGTTGATCCTTCGCTTGGCAACAATGCACCAAGCTTACCACCAAACTTATTGGCCGCGGCATTCGAGATGAACCATACACCCATCAATATAGAACCAAAGCGGGCAGGCGCCAGCTTGTTAACGAGAGACAAGCCAATTGGTGAAACAGAGAGTTCCCCAATTGTATGAAGAAAATAAAGACCAATGAGCCACATCATACTTGTTTTGCCAACCACATCCTTTACGCCGTAAGCGATCAGCAGGTAACCAAGTGCGAGAAAGATCAGACCGATTGCCTGTTTCTTTGGCGATGATGGTTCAATATTCTTTCTTCCGAGCAGTTCCCAAACCTGGCTCATGACAGGTGCAAGTAAAATGATCCAGAGACCATTGATGCTATTGAACCAGCTTGACGGTACCTCGGCAAGATTGTAAGGAGTGCCCTGGATATAATGATAGATCCCAAAGATCAGTGCGCCTGAAGCGATCGTACCAAAAAGGACCTTCAATTCAACAGGAATTTCCATGATACGATAAAGAAAATAATAAAGTACGAGTGCCATACCAAGCAAACCCATCACCATATTACCAAGCAAGGTATCGATAGTGTAAGAGCGGTCAACATTGTCTCTTGCAAACAATGTGAGTGACGAGCCTGCCTGCTCAAATGCTGCCCAGAAGAAGATCACAAAAAATGCAGCAAGGAAGATCACGGTAACACGACCACGTTCAGCAACAGTCAGTGACTTGTCGGTGATGATCACACCACAAACCCCGATCGCAATACTGAATATGAAAGATCCGATCCAATCCGAGTTCAATACAAAACGGAAGATCAGCAACAATGCAACTGTAATAGCGCCCCAGGTTGCAACATGTTTCAAAGAAGAGGCAGTTGATTCCTGTTGATTTGATAACGGTGTGGCAGATCTTACAGAAGCTTCATTGGCAGCTTCAGCAGCGCGTTCTTTTTCGGCATTAAGCTTTTCTGTAACCTGGTTTGGTTCGATACCAATACCACGTCCATCAGGAGCGATCAGGTATTTATCTTTCAACCAGATAAACACCAATGTTCCAAGTGCCATTGCAATACCGGCAGAGAGAAAGCCCCATTTGAATGCTTCCTGAACCGGCTGACCCGCGGCATCATATTTTTCACCAAGACCACCACAGATCAAAGGACCAATGAAGGAACCAAGGTTTATACCCATATAGAAGATAGTATAGGAAGAGTCAAGTCTTTTATCACCCTTTGGATAAAGCTGACCAACAAGAGAAGAGATATTTGGTTTGAAGAAACCCATACCTATGATCAGCACCACCAGCGCTACCCACATAATAGTATGGGCAAGCATTTTATCCTGCGTGGTATAATAGGCGCTCACAAACATAAGCACCTGGCCAAAAGCCATCAGGAAGCCACCTCTTACAATAGAGCGACGGTTGCCCCAGAATTTGTCTGCAAAATAGCCACCTAGTAATGGAGAAAGCCAGATCAGGCCGGTGAAGCTACCGTATACATCATCATTCGCATACTTATCGCTGCGCATAAGGCTGCTTGTAACATACAACACGAGCATTGCACGCATCCCGTAGTAACTGAATCTCTCCCACATTTCCGCAAAAAAAAGTACAAATAACCCCTTGGGATGTTTAGTCGTCGTCTGCGCTGACTGCATATTAGTTGGTTTGGTTTATAGAGCCCTTAAATTTCAAGACCGCCCAAAATACAGCAAATCCGCCTGAACTCGTACCGCCCTTCAATTAAAATTCTTCAATCCCGTACCTTTTACGAAATTCGCCGCTTAGAGGAACAGGATTCCTAATGTCCATATTAAATAACCAAACAACGGCTTGAATCCGTCATTTATGAACATACTGCTGATTGGCTCTGGTGGTCGCGAACACGCACTCGCCTGGAAATTATCTCAAAGTAAGCAATGCTCGAAACTGTTTATCGCGCCTGGTAATGCGGGTACCAGCCTTGTTGGGACCAATGTTCCACTGGCTGTTACAGACTTTGACGGCATGAAGAAGTTATGTCTTGCCGAAGCTATAGAACTGATTGTGGTTGGTCCTGAAGAGCCATTGGTGAAGGGTATTGTAGATTCATTCAAAAACGATGAAACCGTAAGTCACATTCCCGTGATAGGCCCTTCAGAAGAAGGTGCCCAGCTTGAAGGCAGCAAGGCTTTTGCAAAGCGTTTTATGGAGAAGTACAATATTCCAACTGCATACTATAAAGAGTTTGATTCAACCAACTACGAAGAGGGTATCCCTTATCTGCAGAATCATGCTTTGCCTATCGTTTTAAAGGCAGATGGTCTTGCTGCAGGTAAAGGTGTGATAATCTGCCAGAGCCATCTTGAAGCAATGAGTGAGTATGAACTCATGATCCAGCAAAGCAAGTTCGGCGATGCGGGTAAACGTGTTGTTGTTGAAGATTTTCTCAGCGGTATTGAGCTGAGTGTGTTTGTGCTGACTGATGGAAAAAATTATAAGATCCTTCCTGAAGCAAAGGATTATAAAAAGATCGGCGAAGGTGATACAGGTCCAAACACAGGTGGGATGGGCGCTGTGAGTCCTGTGCCTTTTGCAGATGATGACTTCATGACGAAGGTCGAAGAGCGTGTGATCAAACCAACCGTTGATGGACTTCATGCAGAAGGCATCGATTATAAGGGGTTTATTTTTATCGGTCTTATCAAAGTTGAGGAAGAACCGTTTGTGATCGAATACAATTGCAGACTTGGCGATCCTGAAACAGAAGTGATCATTCCAAGACTTAAATCTGATCTTGTTGAGTTGTTGAGTGCAACAGCAAAACAGCAGCTTGATCAGGCGGAAATTGAAATTGATTCAAGGATTGCATGTGCGGTAATGGCCGTGAGCGGCGGATATCCGGGCAATTATGAAAAAGGACTTGAGATCAAAGGATTGGATAACCAGGTTCCGGAAGATAGTTTTGTGTTTCACGCAGGTACTTCAACAGAGGCCGGTAAGGTTGTGACCAATGGTGGCCGCGTACTTTGCGTTACTTCGTTTGGCGAGTCTGTTACTGAAGCCGTGTATAACAGCAAGCTCGTGCTTGGTGAAATTGAATTTGAAGATATTTATTACAGAAGAGATATAGGGTTTGAGTTTGAGTAACCCGAACCAAGATCCCGCCCTTCAGCGGGATCTTGGTTTTCTAAACTGCCTGCCATGCATTACCACGATTATCTGCACCTGGATAAGATTCTTTCCGCACAGCAACCAGAAAGCGAAAAACTCGGCAAACCCGCTCATGACGAGATGCTTTTTATCGTTATTCACCAGGCTTATGAACTGTGGTTCAAGCAATTGATGTTTGAGCTCGATTCGATCCTCGCGATCATGAAAAAGCCTGCCATCAACGATAATTCACCCGAATTACAAACGGTAACCCACCGTACCGGCCGGATGATCACCATCCTGAAACTACTCGTTCACCAGATCGATATTATGGAAACCATGACACCCATGGACTTCCTGGAGTTCCGCGACATGCTCAGGCCCGCTTCCGGGTTCCAGAGCTGGCAGTTCAAGCTGCTGGAAGCAAAACTGGGACTTGGATTTGACGACAGGTTCGGTCAGCAATATTATGTCTCGCAGCTCAAACCGTCCGAAGTTGAAAAGATCCGGGAAGGGGAGAAGGAAGTGCCCCTGATTGAACTGGTGAATAGTTGGCTCGAACGCATGCCGTTTTTTGAAGAAGTTCCAAACTGGATTGATTTTGAATCACTTAACCCTGATGACCTGCATACTCCAGGCGTATTCTGGAAGGATTACCGGGCGATCTATGCATCAGGTCTTTCTGAAGCAGAGGCGGGTAATCTTGCCTGGTTTGATAAGATGTTTGGTGATGCAGAAGATGCTGAAACCACCCGCAAACTGTCGCCGAAAGCCGCAAAGGCAGCGCTTTTCATTATGCTCTACCGGGGATATCCGTTGTTGCACATACCTTTTGAACTGTTGAATAACCTTCTTGAGATTGATGAGCAGCTCAGCACCTGGCGATATCGCCACATGAGCATGGTGCACCGCACTATTGGCACCCGTGTGGGCACCGGTGGCAGCACCGGCCGGGACTACCTGAAAGGGGCACTCGAAAAGCATCATATTTTTGGAGACATTGCCAGGCTGACGAGTTTCCTGATCGAAAGGAGCAGGCTACCGAAACTCGGCAGAAAAATGGAGGCCAGACTGGGTTTTCGTTGAATATCGATAAGCCCTCCTGCTCCTTTGCCCGGCTGTGCCCGCCGAAGCGATAGCGAAGAAGGGTTGCAAATACGAATATTTTTACAGGTTATATAACATAAAACGCTTTTCAACGTTACATATAGAAGGGAAACCATCTAACTATCACGTATAACCGAAAAACGTGGTAAACACCAAAATGCAGGATTGACGGGATTTTATAAGTTTTTTGTGTTGGGAAAAAATACCTACAAATCAATAGGTTGACTTTGTTTATTCGAATTAATTCCCTCAATTTTGCAAGCATTAGATTTAAATCCAAAATCTGACCTTTATAAAATGGGCTTATTCAATTTTCTCACACAGGAGATAGCAATGGATCTTGGTACAGCAAATACCCTGATCATTCATAATGACGAAATCGTCGTGAACGAACCCAGTATCGTTGCGCTGGACAGGAACAACCCGAAAACGGTGTTGGCGGTAGGAAAGAGAGCTTTGATGATGCATGAAAAGACGCACGAAAGCATTCGCACGGTGCGCCCATTGAAGGATGGTGTAATCGCTGATTTTAACGCTGCTGAGTTAATGATAAGGGAGATGATCAAAATGATCTATCCCAAGAAACCATTGTTCCCGCCAAGCTGGAGGATGATGATCTGTATTCCGTCGAGCATTACCGAGGTGGAAAAAAGAGCTGTACGTGACAGTGCTGAGCAGGCAGGTGCAAAAGAAGTTTATCTTCTTCATGAGCCAATGGCTGCTGCACTCGGTATCGGTATCGATGTGGAAGAACCGGTTGGTAACATGATCATCGACATCGGTGGTGGTACAACCGGAATTACTGTTATTGCACTCGCGGGTATCGTTTGCGATCAGTCCATCCGTATCGCGGGTGACGAGTTCACTGCTGATATCATGGAAGCGCTTCGTCGCTATCACAGTTTGCTGATCGGTGAGCGTACCGCTGAGCAGATCAAGATCCAGATCGGTGCGGCAATGAAAGATCTCGAAACTCCTCCGGACGATATCCCGGTAAACGGTCGTGACCTTGTAACGGGTATCCCGAAGCAGATCATGGTAAGCTACCAGGAAATCGCGGAAGCACTTGATAAAAGCATTTTCAAAGTTGAAGAAGCAATTCTGAAGGCCCTTGAAATGACCCCTCCGGAACTTGCGGGTGATATCTATCGTCGTGGTCTTTACCTTACAGGTGGTGGTGCACTTCTTCGTGGTCTCGACAAACGTCTCAGCCAGAAGATCAAATTGCCGGTACACGTGGCAGATGATCCGTTAAAGAGCGTTGTTCGTGGTACAGGTCTCGCATTAAAAAATTATGACCGCTATCCGTTTATCATGCGGTAATAAATAGAT
>JBEVNF010000322.1:0-8860 GCA_040508255.1 Flavitalea sp. | reverse complement strand
TGATCAACCCAGTTCTTCTCGTTCACCACACCATTAAGCTTAACCTGGTTTACGTATTTATTCGCTTCAGAGTTTGTTGGTGCTTCGATCTCCAGCTTTTTACCATTCTCAAGTGAAACTGTGATCTTTTTAAACAACGGTGTTCCCAACACATATTGTGTGGTACCCGGGCAAACAGGATAGAATCCCATAGCAGAGAACACATACCAGGCGGAGGTCTGACCATTATCCTCATCACCACAATAACCATCCGGAGTTGGTTTATAAAGTTTCTTCATCACCTCACGGATCCAATGTTGTGTTTTCCATGGCTGACCCGCATAGTTGTACAGGTAGATCATGTGCTGTATCGGCTGATTACCATGCGCGTACTGACCCATATTCATGATCTGCATTTCACGGATCTCATGGATCACGAAATTGTAATAGCTCTCATCAAATACCGGTGGCATATTGAACACCGAGTCAAGCATCTTACCAAACATCTCGTTGCCACCCATCAGTTTTTTCAAACCTTCGATGTCATGAAAAACACTCCAGCTATAATGCCAGCTGTTACCTTCTGTAAATGCATCACCCCATTTGAATGGATTGAATGGTGACTGGAATTTACCGTCAGCATTTTTACCACGCATCAGCCTTGTTTCCGGATCAAAAAGATTGCGGAAATTCTGGCTGCGTTTTTCAAAGATGGCGAGCTCTGATTCTGGTTTCTTCAAAGCCTTCCCAAGCTGCCAGATAGTGAAGTCATCATATGCATACTCAAGCGTCCGCGCTGCGTTTTCATTGATCTTTACATCGTAAGGAACATAACCAAGCTCGTTGTAGTATTTAACACCACGACGACCAACTGCTTCCAGCGGACCTTCATTGTTTGCACCATTTACCAGTGCTTTCCACAACGCATCCATATCCTGTCCGCGAACACCTTTGATATAGGCATCAGCAACAACAGAGGCAGAGTTATTACCAACCATCACGCTACGGAAGCCTGGACTTGACCATTCAGGAAGAAATCCACCTTCCTTGAAATCATTGGCAAGACCTTGTTGCATTTCCTTGTTTATCTCAGGATAAACAAAGTTCAGGAAAGGATATAATGCACGGAAAGTATCCCAGAAACCAGTACCTGCGAACATATAACCGGCTTCGGTTTTGCCATTGTAAGGACTATAGTGAATGATCTTTCCTGCAGCATCATATTCATAATGTTTCTGCGGGAACTGCAGTGTACGGTAAAGACAGGAATAGAATGTCTGGGTCTGCTCAATGGTACCACCTTCAACCAGCAATTTACCAAGTTGCTTATTCCATGAAGCTTTTGCTTTTTGTTGTGTTGCTTCAAACTTATCTGAACCTACTTCTTTTGTAAGATTCAGCTGAGCCTGTTCAGCACTGATAAAAGAGGATGCAACTTTTACATTCACCTTCTCCCCTCTTTTGGTTTTGAAACCAATGATCGCACCGGCATGTTTTGCCGTGATCTCGAGTGAATCTTTTACAAGTGTTGTATCGTGCCAGCCCATATTGAGCGTGAACTCCTTATCAAGCTGAATAACAAAATAGTTTTTGAAGTTCTCCGGAACTCCGCCACTGTTGCGGGTTGTGTAACCAATGATCTTTTTCTCTGCAGGAATGATCTTTACATAAGATCCGCGATCAAATGCATCGATCACGAGATACGAACTATCAGATTCAGGATAGGTGAACCTGATCTGTGCCGCCCTTTCTGTTGGTGTGATCTCAGTGATCACATCCATATCTGCCAGGTATACACTGTAATAATATGGCTTTGAAACTTCAGCCTTGTGTGAAAACCAACTTGCGCGGTCATCCTGTTTGAAACGCAAAGCACCCGTTACCGGCATGATCGAAAACTGACCGTAATCATTCATCCACGGAGAAGGCTGATGCGTTTGTTTGAAACCACGGATCTTATCTGAAGCATAGGTATATGCCCAGCCATCACCCATCTTACCGGTTTGAGGGATCCAGAAGTTCATCCCCCAGGGAACTGCAATTGCGGGATAGGTATTACCGTTAGAAAGACTACCTTTTGAATCGGTTCCCATCAGCGGGTTCACCCACTCAACCGGGTCAGTAACCTTTGTAACCACTTGCGTAAACGCGGCAGTCACAATTTGAACTGAAGCAAACAATAAAAAAATCTTTTTCATAATAACTTTAAAATGAGGATTGAAAAGTAGTATACTAAAACGATTTTGCAAAAAGAAATACTAGGTACTACCTCTTTGAATAAAATCACCGTCTATCTCCACCCTTGCCTGGGTGATCGTCTTTTTATCTTTCCCGAGTTGTTGTATGAGGAGCGAAACGGCTGTGATTCCGATCTGCTCAACGGGCTGGGCAATAGTCGTAACACCGGGAGGGTATAATGCAAAAATGTCATGGTCATCAAAGCATACCATGGCAAGATCCTTGGGTATCCTGAGTTTTAGTTCCTGGACACTCTGAAGACCGCTGATACCAAGATAATACGTGGCAAAAAAGATCGCGTCCATTTCAGGATGATCTTTTATGAATTTGCTGATGGCCTTTACACCGGCTTGTTTATCATAGTTGTATTCGAGCGTGAGCATCAGCTTGCGGTTCGCACCAAGCTTGTGTTTTTTCAGCGCCGCGATGTAAGCCTGTTCCCGTTCGCGAATCTGTACCAGGTCAATATCAACAGTTACAAATCCAATCTTGCTGTATCCTCTTGAAATAAGATGATTCATTCCCTGAGTTACACCAGCGGCATTGTTAACAAGCACATATGGAGCCGGGATATCCGGGAAATATCCATCAATCAGCACCACGGGTCGTTTTGATTTCAGAAGCTCCATCACATCTTTTTCCATTCCTTCAACAGGGGTCATCATGTAGCCATCCACATTGCTGTGTGAAAGCACCCTGAGCATTTCCCTGCCTTTGGCGGGGTCATTTTCGGTGCTGCAATAAACGATTCTGTAGCCGTATTTATCGGCTTCTTTTTCGATCACTTTTGCAAGCGCGCCGAAAAAAGTTCCGCCAATGCTTTCAACAATAAGTCCGAGAATTTTTGACTGGCCGGTTCTGAGGCTCACGGCTACCTGGTTGGGTTTGTAGCCTTCTTTTGTAGCGACTGCCCGGACCTTGTTTGCAAGATCTTCGCTGATCCGCATCTGCTTCTCTTTACCGTTCAGTACAAATGATACGGTTGAAGGAGAGACACCGGCGAGTGAGGCAATGTCTTTGAGTGAAATTTTCTTCATTTGGCTGAGTTTCCAGTTTCCTGAAAAGCTATCGTTGCTTGAGTTAGTTTATGGCCCTTCCGCACTTACCATTTCAAATATAAGTGAATGAAGTTATCAGGAAACAATGTTGATGGGATATTTATGGTTTGGTTTCAAATAATCGGATCAGACGGTTTAGGGGAAATTTTGTTGCAGCTGCTAAAACAAGCGGGGTCACATCGTAAGACATGACCCCGCTATATTCAATATAAACACCGGATTTTAGTATCCAGGGTTCTGTGCAAGATTCGGGTTAAGTACTCTTTGTCTGTTTGGAATCGGGAACAATTCTTTGTTCGGATCATTTGATGGTGTGTGATCCCACCATGTAGCCGTTGTGAATTTACCGAAACGGATCAGATCCTGGCGACGGAAACCTTCCCAAAGAAACTCGCGACCTCTTTCAGCAAGAAGTTCATCCATGGTAAGTGTTGCAGGTGTATACGCTTCAGTAACCCAGTCAGCAGCTGAAAAAGCACGCTTCTTTGAGTCGTTGATCAATGTTACCGCTTCAGCCGTTGCAACATTACCATTTGAACGCATGATCGCTTCTGCCTTCGCAAAATAGATCCAGGTAAGACGATAGATCGCCCAGTCAGCACTCATATAGTTTGCATCAGCCTGACGACCTGGTTTGTATTTGTTGAAACGAAGACCACTGTTTTCTTCGCCTTGTGTCATGTCAGATTGGGTTTTACCTTCACTTACACGCTGGATACTATCAACGAATTTCAATTGCTGACCTGAGTATTCTTCGCTACCCAACACAGGTTGGGTTGAATCAACCAGATACCATTGCGGTCCTCTGAGAATCCACTCAGATTTACGTAGGTCATTAGTTTTAAAAGTCGCATCAACACCAGGTATCATAACAACTCCATCGTTACCATTGTGTGTTCCATCGTAAATGAAACGTTGATTAAAATGATAGAAATCACTTGTCCATTGTGGCTTCCATCCATTACCGTTTACGAAATCGTAAGCGATAGAGAAGATGATTTCTTTTGAAAGATGATTGTTTGGAACATATGTATCAGTGATGTTCGGATCAAGTGCCATGGCGCCATTCTGACCACCGGCTGTGTTGTTGATCAGTGCATCGCATGCTGCAATACAATCAGTCCAACGTGCGGTTCCTGTCCACTTTTCAGCATTCAAATACATTTCCACCAACATACCATAAGCAGCCGCTTTCGAAGCGCGACCAATAGTTGCAGCAGAAAGATTTGGAAGTGCATCAAGGTTATCTTTGATCTCCTGCTCAACGTAAGCAAATACTTCTGCTCTTGTTTTGGTAGCAGGACTTGCTTCACCGATTGTGTAAGCGATAGGTATATTACCGTAGAGATCCATCAGCCTGATATAGTGAAATGCACGAAGCATTTTCATTTCGGCAATGTATCCTGCTTTTTCTTCTTCAGTAATTCCCATCTGGGCAGCTGTACGTGCCTCGAGGTTTTCAATCGGGCTTGAACAAAGACCAAGACCCCACCACATCAGTCTCCATGGTCCCCAGATTTCTTCACCGTCGTTTGTCCATGTGTGATAGTGATCGCGGATCCACTGGCCACCGTCCTGGCCGTGACGACCTTTAACGGGCCATGCAAGCTGGTCAGCAGACATTTCACTGAGACGGTGCCAGCCATTCTGACCCGGTGTGATCCAGGCGTTGGCATGGGTATATGGTCTGAGTACCGCTGTCAATACTTCGTTTTTATTATTGTAGTAGTTCTCAGCCACAAACTCGCTATACACATTCTCGTCCAGCTTTGTACAGCTGTCAAGTGCTGCAAGCGGCAACAGCATGAGACTATATTTAAATATGTTCTTCAACTTTTTCATTTACTTGTTTTTTAAAAATCAATCAGATTTTAAATTAGAAACCGAGGTTAATACCTATCAGGAATGATGTGGTGCTTGGGTAAGGACCACGGTTGTCAAGACCTGCATCAAGACCGGTATCGCTGATAAAATCAGGATCATTACCCGTGTACTTGGTGAAAGTTGCAAGGTTTTGTACCGCACCATACACACGGAGTGAACGGATCCAGTCAGTTTTAAGTCTGAAGTTGTACGCAAGTGTTACCTCGTCAAGCTTAATGTAGCTTCCATTTTCAAGGTAGTAGTCAGAGTACTGATAAGTATTTGCAACTGAAGATGAGTTCAGATCATTGTATCTGCCAAAAGTACTTTTCAGCAAATTGGTTGCAGTTTGCTTATTAGCATATGTCATTGCCATTCTGTTTAACACTTTGTGACCAAATTTCCCTCTGAAGAAAACACGCAGATCAAAACCTTTGTAGCTGAACCTGTTTGTCCATGATGCATAGTATTTAGGAATACCATAACCAAGAACAGCAAGGTCAGTTGTATTAGGATCCGTCGAAGTGTTGATCTGATCGAAAGGAACGGCTTTGTTATCGCGGGTGAAGAATAACCATGCACCAGTTGTTGGATCAAAACCTGCAAAACGTTTACCCCAGAATGCACCAAGAGCACCGCCTTCTACAGTTCTGATAGCAGAACCAAGAGCACCGGCACCACCTATATCACCATAGTTCTTTGCAGTACCGCGGTATTGTGCATTACTGAAAGTTGTAAGTTCATTAGTTTGTGTACTTCCTGTGAAGTCCATACCCCAAGAGAAATCTTTTTGTTTCACAACAACAGCACTCAGTGTAAGTTCAATACCCTTATTCTGGATAGTTCCAACGTTAGTGTAGATGCTTGTCTGAACATAAGCTGGAAGCTGTGTGTCGAATGTTTCAAGAAGATCAACAGTTCTTCTGTGGAACAACTCTAACGAACCCGTTAAGCGATTGTTGAACAAACCGAAGTCAACACCAACGTTAAATTCCTTTTTGGTTTCCCATCTCAGATCCGGATTAGGGTTTCTGTTTGGACCGTAAGTCTGGCGCCAAACACCATCCGGGTAAAGATAGAATCCACCGCCACCCAGTGTAACCATAGAGGCATAGTTGGCAAAACCTGTGTTACCTGTTTCACCGTAACCAGCGCGAAGTTTCAATGAGTTAACGGTTCCTGAAATTGATGACATAAATGACTCCTGGCTCAGATCCCATCCTGCAGAAACTGCCGGGAAGTTTGCCCATCTGTTGTTAGCACCAAATCTTGAAGAACCTTCACGACGGAAAATACCCTGAACAAAATACCTGTCAAGGAAAGTATAGTTAACACGGCCAAAAAAGGCGATAAGTGTATTATCGTTTTTGTTGCTCGCCATGTTTCCACCTTGAGCACGTTGCCAGTTACCGGCACCCATGTTGTTATTTTCAAACAGGTCATTCACAAAACCCGAAGTAGCGAAAGAAGAACTTTCGTTCACTTCATAACGATAACTATAACCAGCTACTGCAGTGATCTTGCTTTTACCAAATGATTTCTCATAGTCAAGTGTTGGCTCGAAGGCATAGTTGTTGTTATTCACCTGTCCTTTGTATGCATAACCAGTTCCGTTCGGTTGAACATTGTTGATATTACCTACCTGTGATACTCTTGAAGCAAGACTGTAGTATTGATTATCAACATACATATCTCTCTGCAAAGCACCGAATGCACTCAGCTTAAGACCTTTCATAAGTTCAAGTGAGAACTTAATATCCAATTAAGAAGTTTGCTGATCGCTACGACTTTTCTCAGTAGCATAACGGCTTGCCTGGTTCAAAGCAGAAGTACTTCCCGGATCTTCATAAAATGATCCGTCAGCATTATAGATAGGCTGTGTGGGTAGACGGGAGAAAATTGTTTCCCAGTCGATGCCGATCAGGTTTGCCCTGTTATAGTTTGTAGCAAAATTTACAAGGGTGGAAAGTTTGTCCTTGAAACCTTTATGGTTCAGATTCAAACGGGCACCGTAGTTATTTCTTGTATTCTGATTTGCGATACCCTGCATATCCTGGTAGTAAAGACTTGCACGGTAAGTTGTATTTCTTGCACCACCTGAGATAGCCAGATTATGATATTGGCTCATGTTGTTTGAGTTGTGTACAACATCTTCAAACATGTTGTTTGACACACCACCCCATGCTGCCTGGTCGCGGTTTTGCGGAAGCTTACCTTCAGCGATCAGTTGACGGATTTCACCTGCGCTGTAAAATTCAGGAAGCATAACAGGTGTTTCATGACGGAGATATCCGTTGTAATCAAACCTTGCTTCACCAGCTTTACCTTTTTTTGTCGTAACGAGGATCACGCCACCATTACCACGGGTACCGTAAATAGCTGCACCGGAACCGTCTTTAATAACGTTGATCGATTCGATGTCGTCCTGTTGCAAAAGATCGAGGTTACCACCCGGGATACCATCGATAACAACCAGCGGTGAATTTCCGGCAGTCATTGAGTTAATACCGCGGATCTGGATGTTAACACCAGAGTTAGGGTTTGAACCACCTGTTCGTGTGATCGTTAAACCCGCAACCTTACCCTGTGCAAGGTCCATCGCGTTTCTCGCGCCACTCTGACGGAAATCATCCTGCCCGATAGTTGTGATCGCAGAAGTAACTTCTTTTTTCTGTAGGGTACCATAACCCACAACAACCACAGACTCGAGTGCTTCTGTTGATTGACCAAGAGTTACGTTGATCACAGAATCAGAACCAATGGCCTTTTCCTGTGGGGCAAAGCCTGTAAATGAGAAAACCAGTGTTTTCGCACCTGCGGGCACATCGATAGTATACTTACCGTCCGCCCCTGACTGGGTTCCATTGGTAGAGCCTTTCACCGAGACACTAACGCCCGGCAGAGGCAGGTTCCCGGCTTCATCGATCACTGTACCAGTGATCTTTCTATCCTGGGAAAAAGCAGTCAGCGAACAAATTGATAACAGCATGGCTATGACCATCGCACGCTGAAATCTAAATCGTGGTTGTTTCATGAAACTGTTTTTGTTTTTTGTTTTTGGTTGGTAGATATGCAAAAAATCGCTAAACCGTTTTAGCGATTTGAGTAAAAAAAAGGAGATGCGGGCTAATCAGAGCTGGAAAGAAATATGTTCTTCGGTCAGGCATTGCAATGAGGTTAATCGTTAGTTGATTCGATTTGGGTCGCAATATTATAGATGAAAATCGATTTAGCAAAAAATGTTTTTAACACTCCTGCAACTTAAGGAACGGTTAAATAAGAGTGCTGTGGCGGATCTTATGCTGCTTATCGGGGAGATTAAAATCGATTTAATCTGCTAAACAGGTGCTAAAGTTTGCAAGTTAGCGGAGAAATTGACCGACTTGAAAAGAAACCTTTCGACAAAAATCGGGTAATTAAAATTCGCGGGCATTGAATTATGGGCACAAAAAATCCCGCACGAGGCGGACTCATGCGGGATTTCAGTCCGGCAGTTCTTTTGGGCTGCCTATGGGGTGGCCGCGATCAGATGCGGCTGAGATTGACGGTCTGGCAGAACACGCCCTGGCAACCGTTGACCTTGAGGCTGTTCTTGCCGGTCATGATCATGGTGCCGGCATAGGTGTCGCCACCCTGCTTGACGGTGCCGGTCCACTTGTTGTCGTCGGACTGTGTCCCCTGCACGATGACCTGGTTGAGGTACGGCCGGTTCTTGTCGTCCT
>JBEVNF010000295.1:0-3584 GCA_040508255.1 Flavitalea sp. | reverse complement strand
GAATTCTGCGATCTGATTTTGGAACCCGTCATTTTTTTCGCAAAAGAATTAAAATCTTCTTTTGTGATTTCGACTGCTTGTTCTGTATCGGAGAGTTGCAGTTGCAGAATTGTTTTCAGATCTGATTTTATTTTTAGATCGGTTACCGGGAAACAGACTTCAATCCTATGATAAATATTCCGGTTCATCCAGTCGGCTGATCCGCAAAAAATCTCCGCTTCTCCCCCATTCTCAAAAACAAAGATCCGGCTGTGCTCGAGATACCGGTCCACAATGCGGGTGACAGTAATATTTTCACTTCTGTTTGGAACACCAGGAACGAGCCTGCAGATACTTCTCACAATCATATTGACCGCGACCCCGGCATTGGAAGCCTCATACAGTTTATCAATGAGCGTCTCTTCCTCAAGATTGTTAAGCTTGACTGTTATTCCTGCTTTGATACCTTTCCGGCAGTTCGCTATTTCCCTGTCAATTAATTCGAAAAAGCGATCCCTGATGTTAAATGGTGCGACGATCAGATGTTTGAAGTTTTTCGATGGCAGATCTAACGGATTCTTCTTCGAAGTAAGAATTGTAAAAACGGTTTGGATCTCTTTCAATAAATTTTGATCGGCCGTAAACAAGATCTGGTCGGTGTAAAACCTTGCAGTGGTTTCATTGAAATTTCCGGTAGAAAGCAGGCCATAACTCTTAATCTTTGTTTTGACCCTTTTTCTGACAAGTGCAATTTTTGCGTGAACCTTCAGTTTTGTACTGCTATAGTGCAACTCAATCCCCGCTTCTTTCATTTTCTTTGACCAGCGAATGTTGTTCGCTTCATCAAATCTGGCTTTGAGTTCAACCATTACGATAACCCGTTTACCGTTTTTTGCAGCCGTGATCAAAGCCTGTGCAATTCCCGAATCCTGCGCAATCCGGTATAGAGTGATATAAATTCTTTCAACAGATGGGTCAATCGCTGCTTCATTAAAAAACCGGAGCACCAGATCATAGTTATGGTATGGGGTATGTAACATCAGATCCTGTTTGTCAAGCTGTGCAAATAAAGATTGCTCAGAAATATTCAGCGAAACAGCAGGTAGTGGTTGATAGAGAAATTTTTTGTCCGTAAGCGGGAAATTGATAAGATCCTTCAGGTTATGATATCTTCCGCCTTTAACGATGGTTGCGTTTTGCAGATCAAATGCTTTAATCAGGGCTGATAAAGTTTGCGCTGGCATTGACGCATCATAGAGTAATCTTGTTGCAAGTCCAAAATCACGTTTTGCCAGTTGTTTTTCCATTCTGCTTGTAAGACTTCCGGCGACTTCATCAGTCAGATGCAATTCTGCATCGCGGGTAATTTTGAAGGCGTATGCATTGATGGATGTTGTTTTTGAAAACAAGAGGTGCAGATGTATCCTTATGATATCATCTAACATAACAACATACAATCTACCGTTGGCTTCTATATTGTAAAACCTGCTGATTGAATCGGAAGGGATGTTGACAACGAATAGCTGCTTGCTTCCGGGATAGTTTACTGCAAAGAAAAGCTTGTTGTTCTCCGGTAAAAAATCACTCTTTTTTGAAACGCTGATCAACTGCAAATGGCCAGCGATCTTTGTAAAGAAAATATCATTTACAGCTTTAGATATAATCGCAGGGATTTCTGACCCATAAATAAATTCAATATTATTTTGGCCCAGAGAAGGGATTACACTTTCCCTGAGCGTGCTGCCAAATCGCTCCTGTTGTGCAGCTATAACCTGGTTGATCTGCGCCGGGAGTGTCTGATCCTGCTCTTTGATTTTACCCATTGCAAGAATGGCGGGCATCCTGACACGATAAAACTCATCGAGGTTTGAAGAGTAGATTGAAAGAAATTTCAGACGCTCCATCAACGGAGTTTCCTTATTTTCCGCTTCCATCAAAACCCTCTCATTAAATGAGAGCCAGCTCAGGTCCCTGTTGAAATACCGGTCCTCAGTGATATCTTTTTTAAGGTTCATACATTCTGCATTTTCTGATCTGTCCCTGAAAATTGATAAGCAAAGTAACTTATCTTTGATTAACCCCTCTTACCGAATGAAAAAGTTACTGCTTCTTAACTCCGTATTGCTCTGCGTCGTATTTTGCCGTGCGCAGAAATGGACCATTTTCCAAAACGAATTACCCTCACTTTCTGTCAGCTCCCTTGCTGTTGACCAAAGTGGTGCTGTTTATGCAGCCACGGCTTCTGGTCTTACCAAATTTCAGAACGATAACTGGACAGTCGTCTCCATACAGGGAAACACCGGCCGGAGTACCTACCGGGTATGGACATTTGCAGGTAAGCTCTGGGTTTCATTGTCCAAAGGCTCACTCATGTCATATCACCAAAATAGCTGGACAAATCATGATCCTGCTCCAACTGAATACACGACGGTTGGTATTGGCGTTGATTCACGTGATTCGTTATTCCGGCTGGACGAGTCCGGAGCTATCAGCGTGAAACGTACAGACGGATGGGCAAGAGTTTCAACGGCTGTTTCTGCTATGAATCTGTTCGTAGACAAACAGGATAATGTATGGGGGCTCGGTACGTACGGTGGACTTACGAGATACAAGGATGGTCAGATCAAGGGGTGGCCATACGACAAGTTTGGTAACCCAAACGCGATCAATGCAACCGCCATTTATGATATGGTGCAGGATAGCACGGGAATGTACTGGCTTGCTACCCGTAATGGGCTGATGAAGTTTGATGGCAGTATTTTTCAAACATACCTTCCATCCAACTCAGGAATTTGTTCAGCGTTATTGTCGACAATAGAGATTGACAAAAATGGAGTGCTTTGGATTGGTACTCAGGATAAAGGTATTTCCAGATTCGATGGCACAAACTGGAAAACATATGATACAATCAATTCAATGATCGGGTCAAATACTGTGACTGACATTGTAGCGGACAACGCAAACCATATCTGGGTTGCTCATGGTAGCGGGCCATTTGCACCGGTGCCTTCCGGGCATGGTATTTCAGTACTCGATGAAAATGCCGTTGGGCCTCCTCCACCTGTTGTTCCACTTCCACCGGTTGCACCCGGCAATCTTTTACTTACTCAAATTGCAGGTGAAGTAAAGCTTACATGGAGTGATAATTCACAAAATGAATCGAGGTTCATTGTTGAGCGTTCCACTTTTGATTCCACTCATTTTCTCATTTTGGATTCCGTTGCAGCCAATACTATTACATACAGTGACAAAACCATCAAACCGGGTAATGTTTATTATTATCGGGTCAGAGCAAACAATACTGCAGGAACTTCAGCTTATACCTTTCTGGTAAGCGCCAGGGTTGACGATGGCAGACCACCGGCATCCTTCCGCGAGGTTACAAAAGGAAATCTCATCAATAGCAAGTTTGCAACCGGCACTTACTGGAGCGATGTTGACGGCAACAACACTCCCGATCTGTTCGTTGGTGAATACAGTAAAATGTTTCTTAACTCCGACGGTAGGTTCATCCAGACAGCTGATGACTTTGGTAACCTCAGCGCAGTTGCGTTTGCTGACTATGACAGGGATGGAGATGATGATATGTTTGTAGGCTCGAGTGA
>JBEVNF010000218.1:0-3343 GCA_040508255.1 Flavitalea sp. | reverse complement strand
ATTTCGGAAGCAGTTTCCGGCTTTGGCAATTGTTTACCACCGGCGCGGCTGATCGCAATCACTTCATCAGAGGAATCAAAACTATAACAATGTCCAAGACCTATCAGGGGAAGAAACAGATGCGCAAGCGGTGCAAGATCGCCCGAAGCACCCACGGAACCTTTTTCAGGAACAAGAGGAATTATATTATTGTCGATGTGCCAGATGATCCTTTCAATGGTTGATAACTGTGCGCCTGAAAATCCCCGTGCCAGGGAATGAACCTTGGTGATCATCATGAGCTTTGCGATCTCCGGCACAACCGGGTTTCCCACTCCAACGCTATGGCTTTGGAGAATTTTATATTGCAACAGTTTTGTATCCTCTTTTGATATCGGTGAATTCGCCAGTATCCCGAAACCGGTATTGATACCATAAACGGTGATGCCTTTTTCCACGATGTCGGTCACAAACTGCTGACTCCTGTTGATCCTGCTGACAGCCTCTTCTGAAAGGATCCCCCTGATCGACCCATCACAGATCCCTGTTACCTTTTTGATGGTCAGATTGTCTATTCCGTACTGAAACAATTCCTGCATATGGCCGGTTTAAGCAGGTCAAATTACAATTTTTAGTCTGTTTTGAACCCGGCGCCCAGCCTGTAATTAAACCCCTTTAATAATTCCGGGTTCGAACTTTGATAATGGAAATTGTTTCGTAAATTTTCGCCCTCTTAACCTAGTGGTTGTATTTAATAGTCAGATTTAAATTATTTATTAAAGCGGTATGAACAAAAACAGCAATCTTTTAAGGATCATGATGTTCCTGGAGTATTTTATCTGGGCAGCATGGTATGTTAGTATGGGAACTTATATGGGTAAGCAGCTGCAGTCATCAGATATCCAGGTAGGTGCCGCTTATGGTGCAATGGCAATTGCAACAATGATCTCTCCATTCTTTATGGGCGCTATTGCGGATCGTTTTTTCGCAGCGCAGAAACTGATGGGCGTTCTGCATCTTCTTGGTGCAGCAGCATTGTTCTTTACAACATCGATCAGCGACAATACCACTTTCTACTGGATCATCCTCATCTATTCGTTGTTGTATACTCCAACAATCGCTTTGTCAAACAGTATCGCTTTCTCGAACATCTCTGATCCGGGCAAGCAATTCCCTACGATCCGTGTATTTGGTACAGCGGGTTGGATCGTGGCTGGTTTGAGTGTTGGTTATCTTGCATGGGAAACTACTGCAAACATCTTTAACCTTGCTGCAGGTGCATCTGCAATACTTGGTCTGTTTTGTTTTGTTCTTCCCAATACACCTCCCAAAGGTAAAACGGCAGACAGCTCACTTGGTAAATCGCTTGGTGTCGAAGCATTCAGTTTATTCCGTGACAGGTCGTACCTGGTATTCTTTATCGCAGCCATTCTTGTTTGTATTCCACTATCATTCTACTACAGCTTTGCAAACCCATTCCTGAATGAAGTTGGTATGGAAGCTCCTGCAGGCAAAATGATCCTCGGTCAGATCTCTGAAGGTGTGTTTATCCTTGCAATTCCATTCCTGTTCAATCGTATAGGTGTTAAGAATATCATCCTGATCGGTATGACTGCCTGGGTACTCAGATATGTCTGTTTTGCTTATGGCGATGCAGGATCTGGTCTCTGGATGCTTTATGCGGGTATCATTCTTCATGGTGTTTGTTATGATTTCTTCTTTGTTACAGGTTATATGTACACAGAAAAGAAAGCAACTGCAAACATTAAGAGTGCCGCACAGGGTTTGTTCACATTCGCCACCTATGGTCTTGGAATGGTGATCGGAACTTATGTTTCAGGTATCGTTGCCGAGCATTATAAAACCGGCCCGAATGCGCATGACTGGTTCAGTGTATGGATCGTTCCTGCCTCTATTGCGGCTGCAGTTTTTGTTTACTTCCTGTTACTCTTCAAAGAGAAAAAAGAAGTGGCATCAGCTCCATCCAACTAAGATTTATTTCACTATATTTAAAAGAGTCCCGGAAGCCCGGGACTCTTTTTTGTTTCACAGCGTTTCAATTCTCACTTCCAAAATTTTTGCCAAAAAAAAGGAACACATATGAAAAGACTATCGATGCTTGGTTCAGGTTTTATTGCCCGCTTTTATGCCGAATCAATTCAGGGTTACAGGAATAAGGATAAGATTGTAAGTGTCTATTCCCGCAGACAGGAAAGCGCAGATAAGTTTGCAGCTGATTATAAAGTAGATCATATCACTACATCAATGGAAGAGTCCATCGCTCATCCTGATGTGGATGTTGTTTGTATTGCTTTGCCAAACAATCTTCATGAAGAAGCAGTGTTACTTTGCTGCAAGCATAAGAAAGCTGTGATCACTACAAAGCCTCTTGGTCGTAATGCGGAAGAAGCAAAACGCATGTTACTGGCTGTTGAAGAAGCAGGTATTTTCAATGGATATCTTGAGGATCTTGTATATGCACCGAAATTTCTTAAAGCTGTAGAAAGCGTGAAGAACGGAGCGCTTGGCCGTATTCTCTGGGCCAAATCACGCGAAACCCATCCTGGTCCGCATAGTGACTGGTTCTGGAACCTGGAAGCAGCCGGTGGCGGATGTATGCTGGATCTGGGTTGTCATTGTGTGGAGATCACAAGAAGTTATATCGGAAAGGATATCAGACCTGTTGAAGTAATGTGCTGGGCAGATACACAGGTAAAACCAATTGATGCGGAAGATCATGCGATAGCCCTGATAAAATACGAGAACGGTGCTATTGCACAGTTTGAAGTGAGCTGGACCTTCCGCGGTGGGCTTGATCTCCGGGATGAAGTAATGGGAACTGAAGGAACTATCTGGATCAATAATTTTATGCGCACCGGTTTCGAAATGTTCACTACAGGCAAAGGCGGTGATTATATTGCTGAGAAAGCGGAGAGCAATAGCGGATGGTTGTTCCCGGTTGGAGATGAAGTGAATGAACTTGGCTATAATCACATGTTCATGGATATGTTCCAGGCGATCGAAGAGGGACGAGCACCAAAGGAAACTTTTTATGATGGTTATGTGGTGAATGCAGTACTCGATGCGGCTTATAAGTCAGTTAAGTCAAAACTCTGGGAGCCGGTGAAACTGGATATCTGGCGCGGTCTTGAGAATGTAGAGAAGATGAGTAACCTGGTTGACTATGATGCGGAACATTACCTGGTGAAAGAAGAGGTAACACACTATGGTGCGAAGAAACTGATTCTGAAAAACAAAAAGACTGGCAAGATAACTGAGCAGATTTTGTAGTAAAAGAAAACTCCCCTTCTGTATTTTAAACCGAAGGGGAGTTTTATTAGTTTACTTGAAAGATTTTGCTAAT
>JBEVNF010000217.1:0-4374 GCA_040508255.1 Flavitalea sp. | reverse complement strand
CTGCAGAAACAGCATCCTTATCACGGAGTTTGTCGCCTATCATCAAACCATAACTTTCTTCACCACCGATCACATAATTCTCAACACCTTCTTTTTCACGGATCAGTTCAGCGATCCATTTAAAGCCGGTAAGAACATCGTAAGATTTGATGCCATTTGCCTTTGCAAATTCATGGATCATATCAGTCGTTACGATCGTTTTCACAACAATATCATTCGCCTGCGCAATGCCTTTTACTTTTCTTGCTTCGATCATATAATTGAACGCAAGAACAGAGTCTGGTTACCATTCATCAGCACCCAGTTGCCGCTTTTATCCTTGATCGCGATACCAACACGGTCAGCATCCGGATCAGTTCCAAGAAGAATATCTGCATCAATCTCTTTTGCTTTTTTCAAACCAATGCTCATTGCATCGCTTTCTTCCGGATTTGGTGAAACCACTGTTGGAAAATCACCACTTGGTTCAGCCTGCTCAGTCACGATGGTTACATTGGTAAACCCAAATGCTTCAAGCACCTGTGGTACAAGTTTGATACCGGTACCATGTATCGGGGTATAAACAATCTTAAGATCATGTTGCTTTTTGATCACCTCAGGATAAACCGAAAGTTCCTTTACCATTGCGATGTAAGCATCATCTATCTCTTTACCAATGATCGTGATGTTATCTGCACCACCATCCCATTTTACATCGTCAATAGACGTGATCTTATCAACTTCCTTGATCACATTTTTATCGTGCGGCGGAACAAGCTGCCCGCCATCGCTCCAGTATGCTTTATAGCCGTTGTATTCTTTTGGATTGTGTGAGGCTGTACAAACCACACCACCCTGGCAACCAAGATGACGGATCGCAAAAGATAATTCCGGCGTTGGTCTCAATGATTCAAAAAGAAAAACCTTAATGCCATTTGCTGCCATTACATTGGCAACGATTTCTGCAAACATTCTTCCGTTGTTGCGTGGATCATGTGCGATAGCAACACGAACAGTTCCGCCGGGGTAAGTTTGTTTAAGATAGTTGGCGTAACCCTGGGTCGACATACCAACTGTATATTTATTCATCCGGTTTGTTCCCACACCCATTATACCGCGAAGACCACCGGTACCGAATTCCAGGTTACGGTAGAATGCGTCCGTCAGTTCAGTCGGGTTTTCTTTTTCAAGTTTTTGGATCTCATCTTTGGTGGCCTGATCAAAAGTTCCGTTCAGCCAAACATTTACTTTGTCTTTGATAGCGGTATCCATATTGTGCTTTGTTGATTAATCTGAAATTTAGGTTTGTCAGGAATCGTCCGTCAGGTTATAACGGGCAACCAATTTCGGTAAGATTGGGTATATTAACAAATTCAGTTCCAAACTGGTATATGTTGTATTTTGGGTGAAAATTAAGTCTGGGTTATCCTTGAGCAGGGTATTTTGCGTATATACAGTGTTCGCCAAAGATCTGCGAAAGACACATGCAAACCCAACCGGCTAAACTATGAAGATCCCACGCCAGTATTATTTTTTCAGCCAGAAAGTTTTGATCTGCACTTTGATACTGTCAGTTATCACAATGTCTTCGCCCATTATGGCAGGGTTACGGGCTTATGATACAATTCCAGGCGTCAGGAATCCGCGTGCTATACATTTTGATACTCTGACCCCGACTGAGCATCCGGGAATCAATGATTCTTTGCCGCCTTTCCGCCATCACACAAATTCGGATTTCCGTTATCTCACCCATCGGGAAGTTAGTAAGCCCCGCTTATTGGCCGTAAGTGCTGCTCACGCAATAGCCTGGGGCGGTACCTTTTTAGCTCTCAACAATGCCTGGTACCGTGATTACCCCAGATCTGCTTTTCATTTTTTTGATGACCGTAAAGAATGGAACCAGATGGATAAAGCCGGACATATCTGGACGGCTTACCAGTTAAGCAGGATCTCAGCCGAAGCATGGTACTGGACCGGTCTTGATTACAGGAAGAGTGCGTGGCTGGGAGGTGCAAGTGCATTTGCCTTTCAGAGCGTTATTGAAATACTCGACGGCTTCTCTTCTGAATGGGGTTTTAGCGTGGGAGACATGGAAGCAAATCTTATCGGTTCCGCTGGTTACGTCGCCCAGGAACTTTTATTTCAAAACCAGGTGTTTCAATTCAAACTCGGTTATCGCCCGTATAATTATCCTGAGAATCTAAAAGCAAGAAGAGATAATCTGTTTGGTGCAACTCTTCCGGAACAACTTCTTAAAGATTACAATAGTCAACGATACTGGCTCAGTGGCAATATTAAAAGTATGTTTCCTGATTGGAACGTGCCAGGGTGGTTAAACATCGCGGTTGGGTATAGTGCAGATGGAATGTATGGTGGTCATGGAAATACCTGGAGCGACAAACAGGGTAACAGTTTTGACTATACGCATATCAAACGTACCAGAAGATTTTATCTTGCGCCGGATATTGATCTCACGAAAATCAGAACCAATTCAAAGGTTTTGAAGACAGTGTTCTTTGTTGTGAACAGCGTGAAAATTCCGGCTCCGACTTTCGAGATCAATAGTTCCGGAAAGGTGGTATTCAGACCCATCATGTTCTAGGATCCTCTTAAAACCAGCACCCAATCATTGCCTCTGCCGGAACCAGGAGCAGTGAATTCAAATTCTCCTTTATTTGGTATTTGTGTTACCGGAACCTGCTTGCCTGTTCTCGGATCGAACCAATAACCTTTCAGATTACTGCCGCTAATTTTTCCCGTTTTGAGTTGAAATTTCAACCCTGCCGCGGTATATACCATCAGAAAATCTTTACCCCGGATCGCCTGTATTCTTTCGGTACTGTCGCGTGCATCAACGATCATGCTCTGATCAGGTATCAATCCTATGATAGGCACACTGGTCATGAGTTTACGCAGATAGGTCATCTGTGAAGCAGCCTCCAGCTTCAACGATTCCTGCCAGGGTTTCAAAGGTCCATTTACTCCTTCACGCTCTTTGGTATAAAACTGCCATACTGCATGACAACCGTAAGTGATCCCGAAACTGCCCGCAAAAACAGAAAGGTATGCTGATTTGCGAACGTCATAAGCGGAGCTGTATCCATTTTTCTTTGCATCAAAACAGATGGGATGATCTTCATACAAAGGTTCTGCGTTCAAAACCGGTTTTGCAGGACGCAGATTCAGATCGCCGGCAACTTTATTCCATACATCAACATCATTGCAATGCCCGGTTTGCAGCATATTGAAATCGAACCATGGCTCCTTATGAAACCAGGGTGAAGAAGAAGATGTTTCGCTCGGTTGCGGATGATAGGTCATCAGTGTCTTTTCCTTTCCACCCACTCCCCTGTTGATACCATTGGCCATTGCGCGCCAGACCATCACGTCAGATTCATTTCTTGGCAACCGATCACCGCCGAGCACCCAGATAATATTTGTGGTATTCTTGTATCTTTTTCCAAGCCATTCACCGTATTGACCGGCATTTTCCTCTTTCAGGATTGCCGGACCCTTGCCCCATTTGTCAGGATTTAATTTATCGGCCCAGGTCGGAAGAAAGGCAATATAAAGTCCGAGAGATTCGGCTTTGGCAATTACCCAATCTACATGTTTGAAATAAGCTTCATTGGGAGTTGAAGGATCTTCATTTAACAGCGGCAACTGTCCTTCGGCGTTAGGCACCCTTATGCCATCCAGTTCTGCAAGTGCTACTGCCTGTATCACTGTAAAACCCTGAGCGGCGCGGGTTTTCAGGTACAATTCCGCTTCCGGCTTTGACAGTCGGTGAAACAGTTCCCAACCCGTATCACCCAGCCAGAAAAAAGCTTTGTTTTCAGAAGTTACAAGTGATCTGTTATCTGGCCCAACCTTTAGCGCAGGAAGTCTTCCCTTTTGCGCGGCAAGAGGTAATGTAAAAGCGAGTAATAAAATCCCGGTCAGTAGCTTTTTCATGATCCAGAATATGCATTAATCATTCCATCCAGGCACCTGTAACACGTTCACCATTCACCTCTACGAAGATATGTTCCTGGAAAGTTGTTGACAAAGACAGGCCAACGTAATCGGGTTGTATCGGAAACGACTTGTGCGTTCTGCCAACCAGCACAACGATCTGGATTTTCTTTGGATGAAACTCGAGAAAAGGTTTCAGCGCATAAAGAAGGGTCTTTCCACTATTGGCAACATCATCAACAAGAATAATAACCTTGTCATCCGCCTGCAATGGTGCACTCAGATTGATGGCTCCGGGGTTCCGTTTATCAAGTTAAATATTAATAAGTTCTATTTTGATTTCAGAAATCTCAGTGAGCATTTTTTGAATAGCCTTTGCGATCACCACACCGTTTTCTTCAATACCCGCAAGCAAAATTTCTTTTACACCGATGTTGTTTT
>JBEVNF010000197.1:0-4692 GCA_040508255.1 Flavitalea sp. | reverse complement strand
ATATTTCCTTTGCGCATTTAACGGTACTGCACACAGGATCATGAAAGCAAAAAACAAAAATTGTATGTTGAAGAGTTTCAGCATCATTTAAAACTCATCTTTGAGCTTGTTATATAGAACACGATAGGTTTTGAAGTTCTTCTGAAAAACGGCTTTATGTGCAAGATCAGGTTTGTATATTTTTTTTACTTCAACAAATTCAGTGGCATCTTCCAGTTCCTTTACAACGCCCTGTGCATACAAACCAAGCATGGCGGCACCAATGGCCGAAGCATCCGCAGTATCTGTGATGCTGATCTCACGGCCAAGAATATCCGAAAGAATCTGAACCCAGGCAGGCGATTTTGTGAAACCTCCGCTGGCATATACATTCTTTATTTCACCAAGTGTTTCTTCGAGTGATAAACTCACATCAAGCAATGAAAAACAAATCCCCTCAATTATGGCACGCATAAAATGCGCCTGTTTATGCGCGGCTTTGATACCAAAGAATACACCTTTCGCATTTGCGTCCCATACCGGGGCACGTTCACCCTGCACATAAGGCAAAAATACCAGGCCATCGCAACCTGGCTCGATCGCGGCCGCAGCCTTTACAAAATCATCAAAGTCACCCGAGTCATCAACATCCTTTTCGAGCACATTTTCATTGTACCATTTCAACAACACACCACCATTGTTGATAGGACCGCCGGATACAAACAGTTCAGGAGTGAGTACATAATTGAAGATCCTGGCCTTCTCATCATACTTTGGTGAATCGCTCACCATCCGCACCGCACCACTTGTTCCAATGGTTACAGATACATCGCCATTGCGAACGGCACTGCTGCCAAGATTTGCAAGACAACCATCACTGGCGCCTAAAACAATCTCCGTTTCCAGCTCACCGATCTTAACCTTTTCAATATGTGTGGTAGTTACGGCTTCACTCAAATGCTCAACATTGATACCAGCAATTTGAAGCGCAACCGGGTTCCATTGCAATTTATAGATATCAAAAAGGCCCGTTGCGGAAGCCAGCGAATAATCGACCAGGTATTTGCCGGAGATCTTATGGATAATAAATTCCTTTATGGAGATAAACTTTGCAGCCTTCTTAAAGAGTTCAGCCGATTCTTCTTTGAACCAGACGATCTTCGAAAGCGGCGACATGGGATGAATGGGTGTACCCGAAAGTTTGTAAATCTCAGCAGCTTCGGGCGATCTCTTTAAACGGTCAGCCTGTTCACGGCTGCGAAGATCGGCCCAGGTAATAAGATTGGTGAGTGGTGCTCCCGAAGCATCAACCAGCATGAGGCTATGCATGGCTGAACTAAAACTGATCCCAGTCAGTTCATCATCTTTCAATTTTCCAACAACTTCCTCCACCCCATCAACAAAAGCCTGGTACAAAAGCTGCGGATCAAGTTCATGATATTCCGCCAGTGCAGGTACAGGCTCATAAGAACGATAGGCCACCTCAAGTATTTTACCCTCGTGACTGAAAGCGATTGCCTTCGTACCGGACGTACCTATGTCTGCACCAATTATATATTTCATCCTGAAGATTAACAGATCTCAAGAAGCGTCTTCACAACCTTGTCGATCTCGGCTTTCGTATTATGTTTCGAAAACGAAAACCGAACCGTAACCTGGTTGGGATCATTATCGATCGCCCTGATCACATGCGACCCCTGGTCAGCACCCGAAGTACAGGCACTACCACCACTTGCACAGATATGATTGATGTCGAGATTAAACAACATCATCTCAGATTTTTCAGTCTTTGGAAATGATACACTCAACACGGTATACAAACTTTTACCAAGCGTATCCCCATTGAAAGCAACACCGGGAACCAGTTCCTGCAATTGCTCCATCATGTATTTCTTCAGACCAAAAATATATTCACTCGCAGTTTCATATTCGGCGGTTGCGATCTCAAGCGCTTTTGCAAAGCCAACTATACCATAAAGATTCTCAGTACCGGCACGCATATTACGCTCCTGGCTACCACCATGTATAAACGGATTGATCTTTACATTCTCGTTCACATACAAAATTCCAACTCCTTTCGGACCATGGAACTTATGTCCTGCACCAGTTATAAAATGCACCGGGGTATTTCGAAGATCAAAAGGAAAATGTCCCACGGTCTGCACTGTATCCGAATGAAAAACGGCATTGTATTTTTTACAGATATTACCTGCGGCATGAATATCGAGAATGTTTCCGATCTCGTTATTCGCATGCATCAGTGTAACCAGCGACTTACCGGAAAATTCACTGAGCAGTCTTTCAAGATCCTCAAGATCAACATGACCATTGTCCAGCAACTTAACATAGCTGAGCTTTACCTGGCATTTTCTGCTCAGATACTCAACTGTATGAAGCGTGGCATGATGTTCAATTGCTGAAGTAACGATCTGTTTGCATTCAAGATCATAAACAGCAGAACTGATCGCAGTATTTGAACTCTCGGTTCCACCAGAAGTAAAGAAGATCTCAGCCGGATGCGCATTCAGAATCTTAGCCACTGATTTTCTCGCGCTTTCAATTCCCAACCTTCCTTCGCGGCCATAAGAATAGATCGAAGAAGGATTACCAAACTTTTCTGTAAGAAAAGGCATCATTGCTTCAAGCACCTGCGGATCAAGTGCAGTGGTAGCAGCATTATCAAAATATATTCTTTCCATTACTCAGATTCCTTTTTGCTGAGTTCCTTGATATCATGCATTAGTCTCAAAGCCATGTTATTGGCAGTAGATTCAAAACCCGATTCGGCATAGATCCTGATGATCGGCTCTGTGTTGGAAGCACGAAGATGTACCCAGTCCGCATCAAACTCGATCTTCAGACCATCATCCGTATTCACCGGCTGGTTCTTATATTTCACACGGATCTTTTCAAACAAAGCAGGCAGATCAATACCCTTTTCGAGCTCGATCTTGTTTTTCGAGATATAATAATGCGGGAATTTTGAACGGAATGATTTGATACCGTTTTTATGACCCGCCAGAGAGCTCAGGAACAAACCAATACCGATCAACGCATCACGACCATAGTGAAGATCCGGAACAATGATCCCACCATTTCCTTCACCGCCGATCACCGCATTGTTTTCCTTCATTTTCGTCACCACATTCACTTCGCCAACCGCCGAAGGAAAATACTGTCCGCCATGTTTGATCGTAAGTTCCTTGAGCGACTTGGTACTGCTCATATTGCTTACTGTATTGCCCGGTCTTTTGCCAAGCACATAATCAGCCACCGCTACCAATGTATACTCTTCACCAAACATCGACCCGTCTTCATTAACAAAACAAAGACGATCAACATCAGGGTCAACAGCAATCCCAAGATCTGCCTTATGTTCACGAACCGCAGCGCTTAGCTCGGTCAGATGTTCAGGCAACGGCTCCGGGTTATGCGCAAAACGCCCGTTGATCTCTCCATTGATCACTATCACCTGTTCAACACCAAGGGCATTCAGCAAAGGCGGAATAAATAATGAACCCGTAGAGTTCACAACATCCACTACCACTTTATAGTTTTTTGAACGGATCGCCTCCACATCCACAAGTGGATAATTCACAACCGCATCAATATGTTCCTGTAAAAAGTTCTTCCCTGAAGTAACGGTACCCAGCTTATCAACCGGCACAAAACCAAAAGCTTCGTCTGCAGCGATCTCAAGAATCTTTGCACCCGCAGCAGCATCGAGAAATTCGCCATCGCGGTTCAGCAATTTGAGCGCGTTCCATTCTTTCGGGTTGTGGCTTGCCGTAATGATAATGCCACCTCCTGCATTTTCCCATTTCACAACCAGCTCAACAGTTGGAGTTGTGCTGAGACCGATATCAACTACATCGAGACCAAGTGAGATCAAGGTATTCACCACCAGCGACTGCACCATTGCACCACTGATGCGACCATCACGTCCGATCACAACCTTTTTGTTTTCTGCATTATTTTGAAGGAGCCAGCTACCATAAGCTGCGCTGAATTTAATAATATCGAGCGGGGTCAGGTTATCTCCCGTATTTCCACCAATTGTTCCCCGGATCCCGGAGATACTTTTTATCAATGCCACAGAACTATAAATTTATGGGTGCAAAAATAAGGATTGGAGGCCGGAATCGCACGATAGAATATTCAGAATTAACAGACTGTAACTTGCAGATTTCCAGATTCACCTACATTTGTCAAAATTTTCCGGCACATGTCCGTAGCAGCAAATTGGTTCCAGGTTTGGTTTGATTCTCCGTATTATCACACACTTTACTTTCAACGTGATGAACAGGCAGTTGATGCCTTCCTCAAAAAAATAGTCGAAAAGTTAGCGCCCTCCAAAGACAGCCTGCTGGTTGATCTCGGCTGCGCACAAGGTCGCCGTACAAAACAACTCGCCGACCTGGGTTACGATGTCACAGGAATCGACCTCGCCCCCTCGATGATTGAGGAAGCAAAACATTTGGAAACAGACAAACTTCATTTTTTCCAGCACGATCTCAGGCTTCCATTCTGGATCAATTACTTTGATTATGCCTTCAGCCTCGGCACCAGCTTTGGTTATTTCCGCACTGAACTCGAAAACAATAACGCGATACGCACAGTTGCCCAGTCGCTCAGAAAAGACGGAATATTTGTAATCGACTATCTGAATGTGCATTACGCAGAAAATAACCTAACCCATAAACAGGAATTGGA
>JBEVNF010000283.1:0-9801 GCA_040508255.1 Flavitalea sp. | reverse complement strand
GGTACATTGATCATGCTCCCTATCGCATGGAAAAAATTCCATGCTGAGTGGCCGTTGATCAGGGCAAATACAAAATATCTTTTCTGGGTTTCAATCAGCGGGATCACGCTTTACAATACTTTTCTTTATGTGGCGGGGCATCATGTTCCTGCCATCAACCTTGCTTTGATAGCAACTACAACTTCACCGATCATGGTGATCGTAATGGCTGCGGTGTTCCTCAAGGAAAAGATCACCTGGCTTCGCTTTGCAGGTCTGATGCTCTGTATTGCCGGTGTTTTGCTGCTGCTTTCACGTGGTGACCTGGATCGGTTACTTGGATTCAGATTTACAACCGGTGATTGGTGGATTTTACTTGGCGCATTATGTTTTGCGGTTTATAACACATTGGTAAAACGCAAACCAGCCGGCCTGTCACCCACCAGTTTTCTGCTGGCGGTATTTGCCTTTGGAACACTGATGTTGCTTCCTGCATTTGTCTGGGAAAGCGCGATCTCTGAACCCGTGCATTTTGACCTTAAACTGATCGGTATCATTTTATACCTCGGCGCAGGTGCCTGTGTGATCTCTTATCTGTGCTGGAATGAAGCCATCGCCATACTTGGATCAGCCAGAACCGCATTATTTGGAAACCTTATTCCCATCTTCAGCACATTTGAAGCCGTGCTCATTCTTGGAGAAGAGATCACAGATATACATATCATCAGTGGATTGATTGTGATCGTGGGACTTGTTCTGTGCAATCTCACTATCAAGCGAAAGGTTGCCGCACCTCAAATTGTTTCACAATGACCGGAGAGCTTATACTGCTTTGTTTTGCAGCTTTTCTTGCCGGCTTTGTTGATGCGATCGTTGGCGGAGGCGGGCTGATTCAGACTCCTGCCGGTTTGATCCTGTTACCGAATCTTCCGGTTGCAAGTGTGATCGGTTCATTGAAAATTCCTGCTTTTACCGGAACCTCTTTTGCAGCCGTTCAATATGCAAGAAAGGTCAAACTCTATTTTCCTTTGCTTGCAATGATGGCTGCTATTGCTTTCACAGCTGCGTTCTGCGGATCGAAGCTGCTGACGATGGTAAGCAATCAGTTTATGAAACCTTTCCTGCTGGTTGTACTGATCGGTGTGGCTTTCTACACTTACAGCAGAAAGGATTTCGGAACGCATACCGAGAAATTGCATAGCAAAAGAAAGCTCTTTTTTTATGCCGGGCTCATCAGTCTCGTAATAGGTTTTTATGATGGATTTATCGGACCCGGAGCCGGGAGTTTTCTTATCATTTGTTTTATCAGCATACTGGGTCAGGATTTTCTGCGAGCCAGCGCCAATGCAAAATTTGTAAACCTTGCCACCAATCTTGGATCGATTGTGTTTTTCGCAACAGCCGGCAAGATCATATATGCGATTGCGATCCCAATGGCAGTATGTAATGCTGCCGGTGGCATGATAGGCGCGAGACTCGCGATCCTGAAAGGAAATAAATTTATCCGGGTCTTTTTTCTGATCGTGGTTTGTCTTACTATTTTAAGATTCGCCTATGATATCTTCCGTGGCCAGTTTTAGCATAATCTTTGAATTCATTATGCTAAATTTACCCAGCTAATTTATTGTAAATGAACAACGGCACTTACATAACGGATAATTTCGAAGCACAGAAGAACGCGAAAGCTGGTGGTTATACTGCCGTGATCTGCGGCTGCTTACTGGCTATTTTCCTTTTTGTAAAATGGACGCTCCCCACACAACCACCTCCGGTTATGGAAGAAGGTATCGAGGTAAACCTCGGTAATAGTGATATGGGCATGGGTGATGATCAGCCGATGAATCCCGACAGACCAGCTCCATCTGAAGCAAAATCAGCCTACACGCCTCCCAAAGCAGCACCGGTTGCTGAGGCTGTGAAAGATGTTGAAACTGATGACAAGGATGAAGATGCTCCTGAAATAGTAAAACCTCCGGTTACAAAGCCAAACGCCACAAAAGCTCCTGAAAAAGTGGTTGCGGAGAAACCAGTGGCAAAACCTCAACCTGTAACAAATCCAACTCCCCCTGCGCCAAAACCAAAAGCAGTGTTCAAAGGTGTTAGTGGCGATGGAAAAGGTGGGAATGAATCAGACTCCTATAAAAAAGGTGGCAACCAGGGAATAGCTGGTGGCAGTGGTGATCAGGGCAAACCTGGCGGTAATCCTGATAGTAAGAATTATGAAGGTGGTGGCAGAGGAACAGGCGGTGTATCTATCTCCAGAGGTCTCAGCGGACGTCGTGTAACAGGTGTACCCGCCTTTGAAGATGAATTCAACGAGAATGCAAAAGTTGCAATGGACATACGTGTTGATGAAAGCGGAAGGGTTATTTCTGCTGAATACCAGCCGCGTGGCTCAACAACCTCAGATGCATCCATGAAAAACATTGCGCGCCGTAAGGCTATGCAGGTGAAGTTCAACGCAGGTGAAGGCGAATCTGTTGGAACGATCGTATTCAACTTCCGTTTAAAGAACTAGTCATCAAATATTTTCACAACGAATCACTACGATCATACTCACGTTTCTTAGTTTTGTTGAAGCATGACCTACGAAGAAACGATTGATTATCTCTATAACAGGCTCCCAATGTTCAGCCGTGTTGGTGCAAGTGCTTTCAGGAAAGATCTTACCAACACGATCGCCATCTGTGAAGCAATTGGGAATCCGCATCATAAACTCAAGTGTATCCATATCGCCGGCACCAATGGTAAAGGCAGCACCAGTCATATGCTTGCCGCTATATTACAGGCGGCCGGATACAAAACCGGGCTATATACATCTCCACATCTTAAAGATTTTCGCGAGCGCATACGTGTTGACGGTATCATGATCTCAACAGACTTCGTTGCAAGATTTGTTGAGCAGGTGAATCCGCTTATTGAAAAGATCGAGCCCTCTTTTTTCGAGATCACCGTCGCCATGGCCTTTCAATATTTTGTAGAGACCGGGGTTGAAGTGGCCGTGATTGAGACAGGGCTTGGTGGCAGACTTGACTCAACCAATGTAATCACTCCCCTGCTGTCTGTAATTACGAATATCGGGATGGATCATATGAACATGCTTGGGGATACTATCGAGCTGATAGCCATGGAAAAAGCAGGGATTATCAAACAAGGCGTACCTGTTGTGATCGGGGAAACAAGTGAAAAAACAAGCGGGTTATTTACAGAGGTAGCCAATCAGAAACAAGCGCCCATCAGCTTTGCAGATCAGCATCAGTATGTCACCAACTGGGGACATGAACATCATAAACTGTCCGCAGAAGTAGAAAGCAAACATCACACTGATCACACACATTACCTGCTTGATCTTCCGGGCATCTACCAGGTAAAGAATCTACTTACAGTGCTTGAAGCTGTGCACCAGTTAAGACAGATTGGATATAATATCAATGAGACCGATACGCAGATGGGTTTGTCACAGGTAAAGACCCTTACAGGTCTGCACGGCCGCTGGGACATTAAGAAAGAACATCCGCTTGTTGTGCTTGATGTGGCGCATAATGAAGATGGAATCCGACAGATCGCCGCACAACTTGAGATCACCGACTATCATGAACTGCATATCGTGATCGGTATGGTAAAGGATAAAGAGATCGATAAGGTTCTTGAACTGCTTCCTAAAACTGCGAAATACTATTTCACAAAAGCCCAGATCCCGAGAGCATTGAACGAAGACCTCTTACTTGAGAAAGCAAAAGCCGCAGGACTGCACGGCAGCAGTTTTCCTGAGGTGAACATGGCAGTAAAAGAAGCTTTACTTCATGCCCGGAAAACCGATCTCGTATTGATCTGCGGCTCTGTATTCATTGTTGGTGAAGTTGAGATTTAGATCAGGTTCAACTCTGCCATTTTCTGAAAAGCATAAAAGAAAGTGGTCACATGCATGGCCTGCAGAAACTCGTTTTTGTTCAGCATCTCTTTGACTTCTTCAATACTGAAAGTGTAGATCTCGATCTCCTCATTTTCATCAAGGTTCTGCGTTTGAACAAGTTTACCACCGGTTGCAAGATACATATGCATCCAGTTGTTATTTGTTGAAGGATTGCTGGAAGTTTTTCCAAGATAAATGTACTCATCAAACACATAACCTGTCTCTTCGAGTAATTCGCGTGCCGCAGCATCCTTGTGCGTTGCATCCGTATCATCCATACATCCGCCTGGCAGTTCCCAGCCGGTGATACCCGCGCCATGACGATACTGTCTTTCAATGATCACCTTACCATCATCCGTAACTGCAACCGCGCAAACCCAGGTGGGAAACTCATATACATAGTACGGTGTTACTATTTTTCCATCCGGTCTTTCACATGTTTCTTTGCGAACACTGAACCAGAGATCCTTAAAAAGTTGTTCTGACTTCAGCGTTTTCCATTTGAGATCTTTCATAGTTTTTCTAATCTTTCGTTTGCCGGCGCGCAATCGTTTAAACCTTCCAGTGTCGTTGTTCTATAAGGGTCGTAATATGTGCCACATGATGTTTACCGTGCCAGGCGTACATTCCAAGCAAGGTCCATAATGACAGGTTGGATTGTTTTTCAGGATGATAAACTGTACGCTGAAAATCATCGTTGCTCATATTATTCAGAATCGTGCTCCACCTGATATGCAATGCATGTAACAAAGTAAGCGATATATTGATCGGTAATGTTTCCGTATCATACAACAAGGCCCAGGCCGCCTGATCGTAAGGTTTGATAGTTGGATTATCTTCCGTGAGACCAAGCTTGAATCTTATGTAGGCATTCATATGACTGTCGGCCACATGATGCACAAGCTGGTTCACTTTCCATCCGCCTTCACGGTAGGGTGTTTCGAGTTGTGCTTCATCAAGATTCTGTACGGTGTATTCCAGTAAGCCCGGCAGAAATTTGATATCTGCCATCCATTGCTTTTTCTGGGTATCCGAGAACGGTTGTTCAATGTAATGACCGATGGGATACCTTGGATCCTTTGAATGCTCGCTCATAATTTCAGGTTGATTTTTATATGGCCGGCAATATTGCCGTCAGCTCGTTAATGACCAATACGAAGATCATGTCCTGTAAGCTGTATGAACACATCTTCAAGATTCGCTTTCTTGACTTCTTTCGGACGCTCAAAACCACTGTCCACGAGGTTATCGATCAGCTTGTCCGGGCTATCCAACGCAATGATCTTACCGGAATCAATGATCGCCACCCTGTCGCAAAGCACTTCCGCTTCATCCATGTAGTGTGTGGTAATGATCACCGTTGTTCCTTTGCTGCGTATATCCGTGATCAGGTCCCAAAGGTTGCGTCGCGCCTGCGGATCCAGCCCCGTTGTTGGCTCATCCAGGAATATTATCTTTGGCTCGTTGATGAGCGTGGTGGCAATCGAGAAGCGTTGTTTCTGGCCACCACTGAGTTCTTTGTATTTATTCTTTGCCTTGTCTTCTAGATTCACCATTTGTAACAACTCTTTCGTGTTTACATCACGGTTATATAGCCCCGAAAAAAGACTGATCAGTTCAGAAAGCGTGAGACCCGGATAAAATCCCGAAGCCTGCAACTGAACCCCGATGATCTTTTTGATCTCGTTTGGATCTTTATCAAGATCAAAACCATTAACGGTAACCTGCCCGGAAGTTTTTTCCCGGAGTGTTTCGATGATCTCCAGCGTGGTTGATTTGCCCGCGCCGTTGGGACCAAGCAGCCCAAAAATCTCCCCTTCTTCCACATCAAAGCTGATGCCTTTTATCGCTTCAAACTGTCCATAATTTTTCCTGAGATCTTTTACGCTGATTATAGCCATTACATTTCCGGTTTGTGAAGCATGGAATACCAGGGTGCAATTTATTTAAAAAGAGCGGATAAACCGTTTGACGAATATTTACGACATTTACCGCTATATCAATTTCGGATCGGAAAATGAAAGTATTCAAATTTGGCGGGGCCAGTGTAAATGGCGTGGAAAAAATTCAGAATGTAGCAGAGATCGTAAGGGCCCATCAACCGGGAAAAATCCTGATCGTAGTTTCAGCCATCGGCAAAACCACCAATGCACTTGAAAAAGTGGCTGAATCATTTTACGCCGGCAACAAGGACGAAGCGCTTCAACTTTTTGAAGCGGTCAAACAAAGTCATCTCACCATCGCAAAATACCTGCTGGTCACTCATTATAACGCCGCGGAATCAAGACTCAATGATTTTTTTACTGAAGTGGAATGGCTCCTGCATGACAAACCGGTGCGTGATTATGATTACTATTATGACCAGGTTGTATGCGCGGGCGAGTTACTATCCACCTGCATTTTCAGTGCCTATCTGAATGAAGTAAAGATCGCAAACGAATGGGTAGATGTAAGAGACATTATCAGAACAGATAATAGCTTCAGGGATGGTGTGATCGATTGGGATTTCACCGCGGGCAAAGTTGATTCGGTTGTAAAACCTATCCTTCAAACTACCGACATCGTGGTTACACAAGGTTTTATTGGTGCCACACAGGAAAACGAAAGCACCACACTTGGCCGCGAAGGCAGCGATTATACGGCGGCTGTTTTTGCAAACCTGCTCGATGCAGTTGACCTTACTATCTGGAAAGATGTGGTGGGTGTAATGAATGCTGATCCAAGGATTTTTCCGGATGCAAGACTGATCAGCGGACTGAATTATGATGAGGTGATCGAAATGGCTTATTATGGTGCACAGGTAATACATCCGAAAACCATCAAGCCGCTTCAAAACAAACATATCCCGATGTATGTAAAATGTTTTCTCGACAGATCATTGCCGGGAACATTTATTCATAACAGGAGCCGTCCCTCGCTCCCACCGATCATTGTTGTTAAACCGGCACAGGTCCTGATCCATCTGCATTCAAAAGATTTTTCCTTTGTTGGTGACAAGCTGATCGGTAAGCTCTATGACCTGTTTGAGGAGTTAAAGATCGAACCACGGATCATACAGGCCGGGGCGGTTACCATTCATATAAGTGTTGATGAAAGAGAAGATAAAAATGAGAAACTTGCACTTGCCGCATCTGAATTCTTTGAAGTGCAGGTTGAAAAAAATATGCAGCTTCTGACGATAAGACATTATAATGATGAAGTATTGAGCAGACTGACCTCAGGCAAATCGATGATATTACGTCAGCAAACACCTGAAACAGTACAGGTTCTTATGCGCTGACAAAACTGAAGCTTAACAAATGGACCTCTTGAAATCCCCCGAAACAGTTTACGAGAAAAACATTGTCCTCTACGAAACCGAACTGGAAGCACTCAAAAACAAGATCGGCCTCTTCGCCGTGATCCGCTTTCTTTCCTTTGTGGGTGCGGTATATTCTATTTATTCAGGTTTCAGCAAATCGAGTGATCTCACCGTTATCGGATCGATCGCCTGCACCATTTTATTTGTTATCAGTGTTCGTATAACCTTTCGGCTGCAGGATCAAAAACGTTTGAAGGAGAAGCTCATATTTGTCAATACCAATGAGCTATCAGTGCTGAAAGGAGAAGGCAGTAAGTTCAGTGATGGCGCAGCATTTCATGATGCCAAAAGCTATACAGCAGACCTGGATATTTTCGGGCATGGCTCGCTTTACGGATTATTGAACCGCACAACAACTGTTCATGGCAGCGATACCCTTGCAGATGTCCTCAAAAATAAGATCGGCAACCCGGAGAACATCACGGCTACACAACAGGCCGTAGCAGCACTTGCCCCACAACACCAGGTAAGACAACTGATCACAGCGAATGGTCTTCTGAACGAAGAAAAAGAAGGTAATCTGCATGATGTGAATGACTGGCTCACGCAACCCAACCTGCTTGCGGGAAAACTATGGTTAACGATCGCGAGATTTATCATTCCGGCTTATAATATCTGGGCATTCTATTATTTTCTCGATACCAACAATACAGGCTTCTTATTGATAGGTCTTGCAGTTGCTGCAGCAATCACTGGGATCTATGCAAAACATATTTTTGCGCAGCACAAACTGCTTACAAAAAAGCAGGCGATCCTTGATCAGTATGCGAGTATACTTCGAAGTTTCGGAAGCAGTGATTCAGGAAATTCAGCGATGCTTAAAAATCTGAAAGAGGATGCTGAAGAAGCAGGTCAGGGTATTCATCAGCTTGCAAAGCTTTCTGGATTGTTTGATCAGCGTCTTAACCTTGTTGTGTTGATCATCCTCAATGGAATGTTATTGTATGATATACAATGTATGATCTCGCTGGAAAACTGGAAGACGAAATACAAAAGTAAATTCGGGAAATGGATCAAAGCGGTGGGAAAAATTGAACTTGTGAATTCCCTTGCAACCTTCGCATTCAATAATCCCGGTTATACATATCCGTTAGCTGATACCCAGCCCGGTTTTTCAGGAGTTGATATGGCGCATCCGTTAATTGCCGGCATTAATGCTGTTCCAAATACCATCGCTGTGGGAAGAGATGAAAAACTTATCGTGCTTACAGGATCAAATATGTCAGGTAAGACTACCTTCCTGAGAACAATTGGCGTGAACCTGGTTCTTGCACAATGTGGCGCTCCTGTTCATGCAAAGGAGTTCAGGTTTCAGCCGATGAAGATCCTCACCTCGATCCGTGTGGGTGATTCGTTGCAGGAGAACACTTCCTATTTTATGGCGGAGTTGAAAAAACTAAAACTGATCATTGATGAACTGAAAACCGGCGCGCCTGCGCTGGTATTGATCGATGAAATTCTTCGGGGTACCAATTCAGATGACAAGACCTACGGATCAGAGCAATACATCCGCCAGCTTATCATGTTTAATAGCGTCACACTTTTCGCTACGCATGATCTTTCGCTTGGTGCGCTCGCGGATGAGATGCCCGCTGCACTCAAAAACTATTGTTTTGAAAGTACCATTACAGGTGGCGAATTACTATTCGATTACAAGCTCAGAACCGGCATCGCCGCCAATAAAAATGCTTCTTTCCTGATGCAGAAAATGGGTATTATAAAAACGGATTGATCAGATTAAACCGTAAAAACCCCGGTCGCGATTGACCCGGATTTGGTATATTTAGGTACTTCATATCTACACTAAAAATACCATTAATCATGAAACGCTTATCTTTCCTTGCAATCCTCATTGCCGGCATGGTCGTGAATGTTGCCGCACAGCAACCACTTCAATTTCAACCAGAGAAACCAAAACCGGGAGAAAAGATCACAATCACTTATAATCCCTCGGGAACCACATTGATGGGCCTCGAAAATCCTGAAGCTGTCTTGTATCTGCTTGAAGGAGCCTTACCGCTTGCGAAAGAAGTTAAGCTGACGAAAAGCGGCACAAACTACACCGGCGAGTTTACCACGAATGATACCACAAATGCGCTTTTTATCGTCTTTGAAAAAGATGGCAAAAAGGACATGAATGCAGCGGATGGCTATTACACTTACCTCTATTCACCGGAAGGGCAACCTGTAAAGGGAGCAAGAAAAGATGTTGCACTTATATTTAATAGCTACGGAGGCATCTGGGGTATGGAAAGAAATGCTGATAAGGCGATGAGTCTTAACAAAGAGGAACTTGCCGTTTTCCCTTCAATCAAAAAAGAGAAACCTCTTGATGTGATCGCTTTGCTTTATTCGTCAAAAGATGAGGCAGACATTAATGAAATGAAGACAGCACTTGCTGTTGCCGCTTCAAATCCCAATGCCACAGAAGCGGAGCTTCTAAGTGCAAAAGGTTATTACAGTAACAAATTCAAGGATAAAGATAAAGCGGACGAGCTGGACAACCAGATAAAAGTAAAATTTCCAAACGGTAACTGGCAGCTGAATA
>JBEVNF010000162.1:0-3119 GCA_040508255.1 Flavitalea sp. | reverse complement strand
ATGCATTCTTACTTTGTCCAAGCATTGTGGTACCGTTCATATAAGGACGATACTTTGTAGCGATCAGGTCAGCAGCTTTCAGGAAAATATTAGCACGGTTCTCCCAGCTGATATTTGCCCAGCTTTCTCTTGCTGCGAGTGCAGCATCAATTGCCTTACGAACATGAGTTTCATTACCCACATGAAAATGACCAAGGGTATGCGCCGTCTCATGCGGTGGATGAATAGAAACCTTATTACCGGTGCGAACCTCTTCGCCACCGATATACATTGGAATATCAGCCTGCTCGCTTTTTAATTCCTGCAGCGTTTTTTTCAATAGTTCTTTTTCTTTTGAACCCGGTGCATAATTCAATACCGGCTCATTCGGGGGCAATGGATAAGAGAAATAACCAAGACTCATAGATGCTACTTTTAATTATTGATCGCGTTATTTGTTAATCGCGAAAATCTTTATTGTTTTATTCTTTTCGGTGAGCCATACACGACCCTGCCCGATCATTGCTCCCTGCTGGTTGCGAAAGATCTGGGTAAGTTTCTGATCGGCGATCGCAGACTTTACTTCCGGTGTAAAATATTTTTCAAAACCCGCTTTGAACTCTGCAGCGTTTTTTACAGCGGGATTTTTTAAAGGAAAAGCTATTTGCGCCGCGATTGAATCAACCTGGTTAGCTGCGGTCCATGTTTGCAGTTGCTTAACGAAACGTTTTACTGCAGCACTGTCAGCAAATCCGGCATTTGCCCATGAAGAAGGAATCGAACCGTCGTTGAATACAGAATCATCCGGTATTGCCCCCGGATCATTATTCTCCATCGGATCCGATTTAAGTGACGTCGAACTGTCAACAGATGAAACAGCAGTTGAATCAACAGCAGCAGCATCAGGTTGTTTACCATCACCGCATGAAACAAATATTAATGTGGCTGGCAACAACAGGTTTGTAAATTTTCTTAGTATGATCATAAGATAATTTTTAACTCATTTCCTTTTCCATCATCAGGTATGCCTTGATAAAACCATCAAGCTCACCATCCATCACAGGCTGCACGTTACCAACTTCAAAATCCGTACGGTGATCCTTGATCATTTTATAGGGATGGAAAACATAACTTCTTATCTGGCTGCCCCACTCGATCTTTTTCTTTGATGAGTTCGCTGCATTCTTGATGGCCTCGCGTTTACGCATTTCTTCTTCATACAACCGGCTCTTCAGCATCGTCATCGCCTTCTCACGGTTTTCACCCTGGGTTCTTGCCTGCTGGCACTCCACGATGATACCTGTTGGTTTATGCGTAAGACGAACCGCTGTTTCCACCTTGTTTACGTTCTGACCACCACTACCTCCACTACGGAAGAAGGCCCATTCGATATCTGCAGGACTAACCTCGATCTCGATGGTGTCATCAATCAGCGGGTAAACATAAATGGAAGCAAAAGATGTGTGTCTGCGTGCGTTGCTGTCGAATGGAGAAATGCGCACAAGACGATGCACCCCGCTTTCAGCTTTCAGGAAGCCATAAGCAAAAGGACCGTCAAACTGAAGTGTGGCACTTTTAATTCCCGCGCCATCGCCATCCTGCCAATCGAGTTCAGTTACGCTCCATCCCTGCTTCTCACCATACATGCGATACATGCGCGCGAGAATTTCAGCCCAGTCCTGGCTCTCAGTACCACCTGCACCGCTGTTGATCTGCAGTACACCTGGTAATTCATCCTCTGGTTGATTGAGCGTGCTCTTGAACTCAGCTTCTTCGATCAGCGCGAGCGCTGCAGAACCTGATTGTTTTACCTCGTCTTCTTCGGCCTCGCCCTCTTTCCAGAAGTCGAAAAGCACTGCAGTATCTTCCACGGCCGTTTCTACGGATTCGAATAATTTAACCCAGTATTCATTGAGTTTTATATTCTTCAGAATCTCGGTGGCGCGCTTGTTGTCATCCCAGAAGCCGGGTGAAAGCGATAATTGTTTTTCCTGGTTTATTTTGTCGTTTCTGTTATCGACGTCAAAGAAACCTCCTCAGGACGGTAACCCGGTCCCTCATAGCCTTAAGCTGTTCTAGTGTCATAGGCCGCAAAGTTAAGCGTTGAAGCCCAAAAAGATGCAGTTTTAATACTCAAAATGAAAGGTGTTCCTGGTAAGATTGCCGGCAATGTCTGACACGGACACCACCAGCTTGTGCCGGCCCCGCTTTGTACCAGCCGGAATGCTGTACCAGAAGCGGTTTCCCTTTTGATTAAAAGGAACCCACGCACCATCGATGAAAGCTGCAAATTCACCGGTTTTCTTCAGATTATCAGAGATATTGAGGCTGACCAGGTCGCCCTGCGGCAGTTTGCCATGATTACGCCAGCCAACCAGCCCGATAACAGGCGCAACCCTATCATTCACCAAGGTGAGATCCCCAAACACAGAAAGACTACAGCTGACACGGTCAAGATTGGCAAGGGGTCTGATCACATCGTAAAAAACATCATTTGAAAGCACAAACACTGAATGATCATTCGCCGGATCCTTGAGTTTAAGCGTCACTTTAAGGCTATCTTTCAATGCCACCGCGGGATCACCCACCGTAATTGTTTCCGAAACAGAAGACGGATAAAGGGAAGCTTTATGTACCGCATTAAAACCGATATCATCAAACAGTGAACCGATCATAAAATCAAAAACCCAGTTGCCAGATCGCCTGACGGATTTCACACCGGCCTTCACCTTTTGACCGTGCAGGGCAATGGTTCCTCCCCGACCAGTATTCCCTGACCTGATATCAAATTCAATTTCAGATGCATTGCCACCAAGATCAACTGCACGGATAACGATATGATGACTTTTTTTATCAGAGAGATCAACGATGCCGGTCTTTTTCTGTCTGCGAAGGATGGTAGCATCAGCGCCTGTATTACGTGTAAACAGGTACTCAGCAAATACACCGGATTTATACCAAAGCCTGTAATCAATTTCATTTTGCAATGAAAGGATATGATTCTGGTTGATACTGTCTTTCGATGTTTCAAAGATCAGTTCGCTATTATCAAAAACACTGATCTTATAAGTCCCAAGATTGAACTGATTATTATTCATCTTATCAACCGCACTTACACCAAAACAGATCGCCGATACATT
>JBEVNF010000132.1:0-4225 GCA_040508255.1 Flavitalea sp. | reverse complement strand
GTCTGACCCCACCCGCGCGCTCAGCAATGCTCATAAAGCCCATAAAAAGGCTCAGTATGCCAATCAGCTTAAGACAGATCTCCACAGCCACCCAGCAGGTTTCAACGATCCCATCGAGTTTCAGGGGATTTTCCGGATCGGCGGCCTTGCCCACTACCATCAGTTTGAATAACTGGTAATCACCCAGCACAAAACATTTGTAACCAGCCACCACCACGGCAATGATCACAAAAGCCGACCAGATCCTGCTTAAAGCCATATAACTCGTTTAAATTCAATCCCAAGATAGCAGATTCAGTTCAAATTCCACTTGAGGTTGTAATGCTGTATATTTGCGGCTCAAATTTTTGAATACATGGCTTTACAAGCGGGAATTGTCGGTTTACCGAACGTAGGAAAATCAACACTATTTAATGCAGTCAGCAATAGCGCCAAGGCGCAGGCAAGCAATTATCGTTTCTGTACCATCGAACCAAACGTAGGTCTGGTAGATGTACCGGATGAAAGACTTGCAAAACTTGCGGAACTGGTGGTTCCGAACAAGATCGTTCCAACCCAGATCGAGATCGTTGACATCGCAGGTCTTGTTCGTGGTGCAAGTAAAGGTGAAGGTCTTGGCAACAAATTCCTCGCAAACATCCGTGAGGTTGATGCGATCATTCATGTGATCCGTTGTTTCGAAGATGAAAATATTCTTCGTGACGAAGGTGCTATCAACCCGGTTGGTGATAAGGACATCATCGATACAGAACTTCAGCTGAAAGATCTTGATAGCGTTGAAAAGAAAATTCAGCGTGTTGAGAAACAAGCGCGCACCGACGCAAAACTAAAGGCTGAACTTGATGTACTGATCCGTTGCAAAAATCATCTTGAAGCCGGTAAAAACATACGCGAACTCGGTCTTGATAAAACAGACAGAGCTGCTATTGCAGATATTTTCCTGTTATCTGAAAAGCCCGTTTTATATGTTGCGAATGTGGATGAACCATCCATGCATACCGGTAATAAATTTTCAGCTGCTTTGCAGGAAGCTGTAAAGAACGAAGGTGCAAAGGTGATCGTAATGAACAACAACATTGAAGCACAGATCTCTGAAATGGAAGATGCTGATGATAAGGCAATGTTCATGGAAGAATACAAGATGACTGAGCCGGCACTGAATCGTTTGATCCGTTCTGCCTATGCTTTATTGAATCTGAATACTTACTTCACTGCAGGTGTTACCGAAGTTCGTGCCTGGACCATCCAGGAAGGCTGGAAAGCTCCACAGGCTGCAGGTGTGATCCACACTGACTTTGAGAAAGGTTTTATTAAAGCGGAAGTTATCGGCTACGATGATTTTGTACAATACGGTTCTGAATCAGCAGCAAGAGATAATGGCAGGTTAAGAATTGAAGGAAAGGAATATATCGTGAAGGATGGAGATGTGATGCATTTCAGATTCAACGTTTAAGTATAGCTGATCCTATTATAAATCCCTTGCTTCTTCAAAGCAGGGGATTGTTTTTATTTCGCGAATTTTTTGCGAAGCAAACCAAGGAACTTATCGATCTCCACTTTCTCTGGTGCTGTCAACTCCTGGTTGAGATTCACCTTGTTCATGAATGCGATCGCCGCCTTATGTTGTGGTGCCATTTCAAGGATCTCCTGCAACTTTGCCTTCGATTCAACATCCTCTGTATACATTGGGGTGATCTCCGGGAGTTTCGATCTGTATTTTACATTCTTCTTTTTGATGATCGCCTCGAGCGTAGCAGGATTGAAAGGGGGCTTTTCTTCGATCTTCTCAATTTCATTCAGTAAAACCTGGATCTGTTTTCCACTCAGTCCCCCGTTGTTCTGGTAGAACTCATAAATATTCCGCACATAGGTATTATCCTTTTTGATGGGCATATTATAAAACACCCATTCAAAAACTTCCTGGATAAAATCGTAATCGCTGCTCTTCTTCATACCTGTAAATAAAAAAACCATGGCGCGGTTTACGCACCATGGTCCTGACAATATCAAAGAGATTATTCTGCGTCTTTTTTCTTCTTCGCTGATTTCGGAGCAAAGATGATCAGCATTCTTTTACCTTCCATTTTTGGAAGCGCTTCTGGTTGTCCGAAGTCTGCAAGACGTTCAGCAAATTTCAGCAAAAGAAGCTCACCACGTTCTTTGAACATGATTGCACGACCCTTGAACTGAACATAAGCCTTAACCTTGTTGCCTTCTTTAAGGAAACTTTCGGCATGCTTTGATTTAAAATCGAAATCATGATCATCCGTTCCCGGCGTGAACCTGATCTCCTTCACCTCGGCCGATTTACTTTTGGCCTTCATCTCCTTTTCCTTACGTTTCTTCTCGTAAAGGAATTTGTTATAGTCAATGATCTTACACACAGGTGGATCTGCCTGTGGAGAGATTTCGACCAGATCAAGTTGTTGCTCCTGAGCCATACGCATTGCATCCTGGGTGTTATAAACACCCACTTCAACATTGTCGCCTACAAGACGCACCTGTGGTACGCGGATCATGTGATTGGTACGGTGTTCCTGTTGTTGCTCTTTGCGGAATCTTGGATTAAAGGCTCCTCTGGGCTGTCTCGGTGGAAATGCCATAATGTTGTTTGTTCCCATCCCCAACGGGAACCTTCTGCTTTTTTGTTATTTTAATGTCCCCCCAGGGCGGGGAACCTTTTGTAAAACGCAGTGGTTTTACCAAAATGATCAATTAATATTACTCGGCTGTACGATTCTTTATTTCTGCAGTAACGGTTGCGATAAAATCATCAACCAGCACTGAACCTGTGTCACCCTTTCCTTGCCTGCGAACGGAAACCTTGTTTTCATTCACTTCCTTCTCACCGATGACCAACATATAAGGAACTTTTGCAAGCTCTGTATCACGGATCTTTTTTCCGATTTTTTCACTCCGGTCGTCCACCTCTGCACGAATATCCGCATTTTTTAGCGATTCCAAAACAGTTTGTGCATAATCGAGGAACTTGTCACTGATCGGCAGGATCTTCACCTGTTGCGGTGCCAGCCATACCGGGAACTTACCGGCATAGTGCTCTAACAGGAACCCGATGAACCGTTCGTGGGTGCCCAGGGGCGCCCTGTGAATGATCAGTGGAACTTCCGGCTGGTTGTCCTTGTTTGTGAACGAAAGGTTGAACCTTCTGCCCTGCGCAAAATCAACCTGGTTGGTAGCCAGCGTAAATTCACGACCAATTATGCTCCAGATCTGTACATCAATCTTCGGACCGTAAAAGGCTCCTTCATCAGGAACTTCGATGAACGGTATTTTGCTTTCGATCAGCACCTCGCGGACCATTGCCTCAGTTTCAAGCCACAATTCAGGCTCGTTGATGTATTTCTGACCAAGTTTAGCGGGATCATGAAGCGAAAGTCTCATCACGTATTTGTCGATCCCAAAGATTTTGAAGTACTTGAGATACAAATCATTAACTGCCCTGAACTCAGCCGCAAACTGCTCTTTTGTACAATATATATGGGCATCGTTCATGTGCAGGCAACGAACCCTCATCAAACCAAAAAGCTCCCCACTCTGCTCGTAACGATAACAGGTGCCGTACTCAGCGAGACGCAAAGGCATATCCTTATAGCTCTTTGGCTCTGCCGAAAAGATCTTGTGGTGATGCGGGCAGTTCATAGACTTCAGATAGTATTTCTGTCCCTCGAGTTCCATCGGAGGATACATACTATCCTGGTAATATGGAAGGTGTCCACTGGTCAGATACATGCTCTCCTTGGCGATATGCGGTGTTACCACACGCTTGTAGCCGGCGCGCTGCTCATTTTCCTTTGCAAGCTTTTCAAGCTCCTCAATAATGATGGTACCATTTGGCAACCATAAAGGTAAACCAGGACCAACATCATCATCCATAGTGAAAATCCCGAGTTCTTTTCCAAGCTTACGGTGATCACGTTTCTTAGCCTCCTCCAGCAATGCAAGATACTCATCGAGTTCTTTCTGAGATGGGAAAGTAACGCCGTATAACCGTGTTAACATCTTGTTTTTCTCATCACCCTTCCAATATGCGCCGGCAATATTCGTAAGCTTGATAGCCTTGATAAAGCCGGTGTTGGGAATATGCGGTCCACGACACAGATCAGTAAATCCTCCCTGTGTGTAAAATGTGATCCCCTCATTCAGATTCTGCAACAAGTCAAGCTTGTATTCATCACCCTTCTCTTCAAAATATTTAACAGCATCG